>JASHSL010000347.1 GCA_030040855.1 Terriglobales bacterium | reverse complement strand
ACGTGCAGTGTGAGAGGCGGACGGAGGCCAGCACGAAGTGACTTTGTGCGCCTCCTCCGACCCGACACCTATGAAACGTGGTGAAAGCCACGTGACCGGGCAACCGGCGACGGAAGTGGGTCGGGGAAGGCAGCCGGCGAAGATGGTCGGGGAGAGAAAGGAAACCAGATGAGTAAGGAGGAGGGAGGTCGGAACAGTTGTTGCGCCGGGATAAACCGGCAGGAAGTAGGGGATGCAAGAGCCCTACGAGAAAGGAGTAGCGATCCGCTCGGCCCCGAGTTTTGCGCGGCGTACCGCGAGGTACGTTGCGAAGCGTAAACAGGGGTATAGGTGGGCTGGGTATTGAGCTTCGAAAACGACCCAATTGGGACGCCGACGACCTAACTGTGTGCGGAAGGCAACATGCCCAGGGACGATAGCGCGAGCTCCTGGACAGTCCTGCGTAGTCGTAGACCCCAGTGCACGCCTAGAAACTTCCTGCACGAGAACCGGGAGACCTCGAAGACGCCTGTCGGCGCAGCACTACGTTGAGATTCTCGAGGGGTACCTCCAGAACCTCTCCCATAGGCTGCGGGGTGACCGACAGGACTGCGGGAGAAGGCTATGCCGCAAGTCCCGGGGGCAAGTTCTCGAGGAGTCACACACTGGCATAGAGAGAAGGGAAGGTACCAATGAATCACTCGAACAAGGACGGGAAACCGTCGGCGGAGGGTGAGGAGGGAAGGCCAGTGATCAAGGAGAACACCCATCGACCTAACACGTCCTCGACACAGGGCGGGGCACACGTGTCCCAGGGGTTGGCGGGTGTGCGGAGAGCAGCAAAGGAAAACAAGGAAATGAAGTTCACTGCCCTGCTACACCACATGACGGTCGAACTGCTGCGGAAAAGCTTTTACGCGTTAAAGCGAAAAGCGGCCCCCGGAGTGGACGGAGTCACGTGGCAAGAATATGAGACCGGGTTGGAGGAGCGACTCGTCGATCTTCACGACCGGGTCCATCGCGGGGCCTATCGAGCACAACCCTCGAGAAGAACCTACATACCGAAAAGCGACGGACGGCAACGCCCATTAGGAATCGCGGCTCTGGAAGATAAGATCGTCCAGCAAGCCACGGTCACCATCCTCAACCAGATCTATGAGGAGGACTTTCTCGGCTTCTCGTATGGTTTTCGACCAGGGTGCTGCCAGCACGATGCGTTGGATGCGCTGGCGGTCGCGCTCGAACGAAAGAAGGTGAACTACGTTCTTGACGCAGATATTCGCAGCTTTTTCGACAATCTGGACAAGAGCTGGCTGCTCAAGTTCGTGGAGCATCGCGTCGCCGACCGACGAATCCTGCGGCTGATCCAGAAATGGCTGAAGGCTGGGGTGATGGAGGAAGGCAAGTGGTCGGAACCGGAGACAGGGACGCCGCAGGGGGCGGTGATTTCGCCGCTGCTTGCAAATATTTACCTGCATTACGCTTTCGATCTCTGGGTAAACATCTGGCGCCAGAAATGGGCGTACGGCGAGGTGGTGGTCATCCGCTATGCGGATGATACCGTCTTGGGATTCCAGCATCAGACAGACGCAGACCGCTTCCTGGAAAATTTAGGGGAGCGACTCGGGAAGTTTGGGCTGGAGCTTCATCCAGATAAGACGCGCCGGATTGAGTTCGGGCGATTCGCCGAACAAAACCGGAAAAAGAGAGGGGAAGGAAAGCCGGAGACGTTCGATCTCCTGGGGTTCACGCATATCAGCGCGAAGGACAGGAACGGGAACTTTGCCCTAAAACGCAAGACGATCGCCAAGCGCATGAGGGCCAAACTGCAAGAAATCAAGCAGGAGCTTCGCAAGCGCATGCACGAGCTGGTCAAGCAAACGGGACAGTGGCTCAAGTCGGTCGTTCAAGGCTACTTCAACTACCACGCAGTACCGGGAAACCTGGACCGGCTGAGCGTATTTCGCTATCGGGTGACACGGCTCTGGCGATGGGCACTCCGTCGCCGGGGCCAGATGCATCGGCCCAATTGGGCCCGAATACGCCGGCTGGTGGAACGATGGCTTCCTAGACCGCGTGTGCTCCATCCTTATCCCAGTGTGCGCTTCGCCGCTCATTATTCAAGATAAGAACCGTATGCGCTAAGGAGCGCCCGTACGGGTCCGTGCGGGGGGTGTCGGGCAACCGACATCCCTACCGCGATCCTTTAGTGAAAAACCCGTACGCTCTCGTCCGAGGAGACTGGTGGATTGGATCAACCCGACGGATGCTAAGAAGGTCCATTCATTAATCGACAAGGTGTACAAGCGGAAGAACCTGGAGGTGGCCTGGGAGAAAGTGAAAGCGAACCGGGGTAGCGGAGGAATCGATGGGCAGAGTCTGGAGGCATTCGAAACGCAGCTGAGCCAACAGTTGGATAAGCTGTATCAGGAGCTGAAAGAGGACACCTACCAACCTCTGCCGGTGCGCCAACACCTGATCCCGAAGAGGGATAAACCGGGTGAGTTTCGCATGCTCGGCATTCCCGCGATCTATGATCGCGTATGTCAGCAAGCGCTGCTCAATCGGTTAGAACCCATCTTCGAGCCGATATTCGATGATGCCAGCTTCGGCTATCGGCGAGGGCGATCAACGAAGGATGCGCTGCGCAAGATCTGGAAAGAAATCCAAAGCGGATCGGAGTGGAT
>JASHSL010000346.1 GCA_030040855.1 Terriglobales bacterium | reverse complement strand
CCGCCAAGCGAATCTTATTTGAAGGTTGTGGGACGGACGGCCCCCGGGCGGCGGTGGTGAATATCGATGACGAATGTGGCGGCAGACTGATCAAGGTAAGCAAGCAGCACGGCGCGGAGGTCTTTACCTACGGACTTCGGAAAGCGGACCTGCATGCGGAGAAGGTTGAAATCGGGCAACGTGGAACGCGCTTCGATCTGGTAACGCCCGAAGCCGTCATTCCCCTGTTCTCTACCCTTCTCGGCCAAGTGAATGTCTATAACATTCTCGCCGCAGCCGGGGCGGGGTGCGCCCGCGGTTTGTCCTCGGAATGGATTGCCCACGGCGTCGAAACCCTGACTCGCGTGCCCGGGCGTTTCGAGCGGGTCGATTGTGGTCAGCCCTTCACCGTGGTGGTCGATTATGCCCATACCCAGGATGCTTTGCGGAATCTCACCTCCCTGGCCCGGAAGTTCGTCGAACAAGCCGGCAAAAGCGGGCGGGTGATCACCGTGTTTGGCTGTGGAGGGAACCGAGACCGTGCCAAACGGCCGCTGATGGGAGAAGCGGCCGGCGAGTGGAGTGATTTCGTCGTCCTGACCTCGGATAATCCGCGCAAGGAAGATCCGCTCGCCATTATGAATGATGCTCTGGTGGGTTTGCAGCGCTCGGAAGCGAAGTACAAGGTGGAGGCCGACCGAAGAGCGGCGATTGCTCTGGCCATCGCGGAGGCCCAGCCCGGGGACATCGTGTTACTGGCGGGTAAGGGGCATGAGAAATTCCAGATCGTTGGGGAAGAGGCCATTCCCTTCGATGACGTGGAGGTTGCGCGAGAAACTTTGGGCCGTGCCGGATTTTCCTCCGAACCCGCCGGCGTTACCGCCGCCCGGAACCTATGAAGCTACCGCTCGGCCGCGTCGCTGAGTTCGTTTCCGCCAGCGGGGATTTTGATCGCCAGGCGACCGCCCTGGGTTATTCCCTCGACTCCCGCACCATTCAGCCGGGCGAGCTTTTCTTCGCCGTCCAAGGGGAGCGCCTCGACGGTCATGATTTCGTCCTGCCCGCTCTCGAAAAAGGGGCCGTGGCGGCGATTGTCGGGCACGACCGGCTCCGCGATTTCTCCGAGAAGGCGCGCTTGATGGCGGTCGACGACCCTCTGCGCGCCTTGCAAGCTTTAGGAGCGGCGGTGCGCCGGCTCTGGGCGAAGCCGCTCGTGGGAGTCACGGGATCGACCGGCAAAACCACCACCAAGGAGGCGATCGCCCAGATGCTGTCCTCCCGCATGCGAGTGCTGAAGTCGGAGGGCAATTTCAACAACCATTTCGGCCTGCCGCTGACGCTGCTGAAGCTCGAGAGGGAACACGACATCGCGGTGATCGAAATGGGGATGTCACACGCCGGAGAGATCGCCTTGTTGGCCAGAATAGCCCAGCCTGAAATCGGCGTGGTGACCAACGTGGCCCCGGTGCATCTGGAGTTCTTCAGCTCGGTCGAGCAAATCGCGCGCGCGAAATACGAGCTGGTCGAGTCCTTGCCGGTCGGCGGGACCGCGATCCTCAATGCCGATGACGAATACGTTTCTCAGTTCGGGCGCGACTTTCATGGCAAGGTGGTCCTGTACGGGCGCCAGCCTGAGGCCCGGGTGCGGGCGGAAAATGTCGAGGCCCAAGGAAACTTCGGATCCAAGTTCGATCTGGTGGTCGATGGTTGTCGTGCGCCGGCAACTCTGCCCTTGCTCGGGGCCCACAATGTTTATAACGCGCTGGCGGCGGTCTCGGTGGCGCTCGAATGCGGCTTCCCACTGGCGCAAGCGGCGGGGGAACTTGCCCGCTTGGCTCCCGCGGACAAGCGGGGACAGGTCGTCCAACTGGACAACATCACCGTCATTAATGATTGTTACAATTCGAATCCGAAAGCCCTCAATGCCATGGTGAACGCTTTGGCGGCGATGCCGGCGTCGCGTCGGATTGTAGTGGCCGGTGAAATGCTCGAACTGGGGTCGCGCGGGGAGACCCTGCATCGCGAAGCAGGCGAGCATATGGCCGGGAAAAAGATCGATCTGCTCCTGGGGGTGCGCGGGTTGGCCCGAGCCATGGTCGAAGCGGCATGTCGAGCGGGGATGCGAGCCGAGTTCGTTGCTTCGGCCGAGGAAGCCGGCGCATGGTTGGCGAAGGAGACTCGACCCGGAGACCTGGTTCTGGTGAAAGGGTCCCGAGGCGTAAAACTGGAAATAGCGCTGGAGCAGTGGTTCCGAGAACGCGTGCCCTAGGGGTGGCTGCGGGTCGCCAATCCGGGTGATGGACTCATCGCCAAACCCCGGCCGTGCGTGATCGGGCGGGTAGTAGGCCTGGCCCCGGCACCGGGTGTCGCCCCATCGCCATTCTAGCCTTCGAATCGGGTGGCGAGCCACAGAGCGCACGACGGAAGGTCAAAACAGGGAGGCGGATTGCTTTATTGGTTGTTGTATTTGAAACTGTTTCACTACTTTCCGCCCTTCCGTATTTTCCGCTATCTGACCTTCCGCACCGCCTTCGCCAGCCTGACCGCTCTGTTCACCGGATTGATCGTGGGCCCGTTGGTCATCAACCGGCTGCGGGACTTTCAGATCAGCCAATACATCCGGGAAGAAGGGCCGCAAGCTCATCAGAAGAAAGCGGGAACGCCCACCATGGGCGGCCTGTTGATTGCCATTTCCATCGTGATTCCGACGCTTCTCTGGGCTGATCTCAGTAATCGCTTCGTCTGGATTGCGGTGCTCTCGACTACGGCCTTTGCCGCGATCGGTTTCGCCGACGACTACAGCAAGGTCGTGCATCGCAGGAATTTGGGACTCACGGGCAGAGCCAAGCTCGGCTACCAGATTGCCACCAGCATCGGGGTCGCGGTGGCGCTGATCGCCATGCAAACGCGGGGCCTCTATTCGACCAAACTGTTGGTGCCGTTCATCAAACAATTCCGGCCCGACCTGGTCGTCACCTCCGTCGAGCACGGTCCTCATCTTTGGCCCCTGGCTTTTCTTCCCTTCATTGCCTTTGTAGTCCTGGTGATTGTCGGCGCCAGCAATGCCGTGAATCTCACCGATGGTTTGGATGGGCTGGCCATCGGGTGCACGGTGATTGCCGCCGGAGCCTTGGCCGTCCTCACCTACGTCAGCGGCCATGCCACCTTTGCCTCCTACCTCGAATTAGAGCGCATGCCGCAGGTCGGCGAGCTGACCATTTTCTGTGGCACCATGGTGGGAGCTTCCATTGGTTTCCTGTGGTACAACGCCCATCCGGCGGAAGTTTTTATGGGTGATGTCGGATCGCTGGCGCTGGGCGGAGCGATCGGAACGGTGGCTGTCATCATCAAACAGGAGTTGTTGCTCCCGTTTATTGGTGGGGTGTTTGTG
>JASHSL010000345.1 GCA_030040855.1 Terriglobales bacterium | reverse complement strand
CACCACGGGGTAAGGCAAGCCCTCAATGCTCCGCGGTTGCTGCATCACTTCGGAAGCTAACAAGATGGTACTGCGCCCCGGCCCTTTCAGGGCGAAGGCAGCCGCTCCGAACACCCGCCCCTGGTAGCCCGGGGCATTGCCAGCCAGCCCCAGCAACGATGCATTTGTCTCCTTGAAGCCGACATTGAACACCAGCGGGAGATGCCGAATCTGCGTAATCCTCTTGGTGGCTACGGCATAGAAGTCGGCGTTGTTGGTCTGTTCGCTTTCGATGACTCCGCCTACATTTTGAACCTGAGTGCGGGCCACAAAACCTAGGGACAAGGCTGGCCGCCAGGTTCGCCTTTCCGACAAGAGATTGACTTTCCCATGAAAGGCATTGAAGCCGCTGCTCCACAAATCACTAAGATCGGCGGTACCCGCCTGGTGGAGGTCGCGCGTATAGCCAAACTCAATCCGGTTGAACACTCCCATGGTGACCGATATCTGATGGAACCCGCCTAACACACCCCCAGCATCCAGGTAGTGATAAGCCACGACCGGTCTGCCGAAGCCCTTATCGGCCGACGGGACGGCGTAGGCCAGTGGGGTGACGAAGATTCCGTCCTGTCCCTCCCAATTGAGGCTCTGAGCCCAGGCCGAGTTCGTGCTGGCAATCACGACGACTGCAGTCAGCAGTAAGAGGCTCAGGACACTCCCCCAAAATGACCTAAATCTCCCTGCGCAAAGCCTGGTTTTATAAGCATATGCTTTGTAGCACATCGCGGTATTCTCCTTAATCCATAATTTGCATGCCCCATCATTTCCCTCATTTAAGGATTCGAAAGCCAGCGACTCCAAGGTCTTGGAGGGGATTCTTCAAGTGTTTCTGTGACGTTTGTGGCGCTGCAGTGGTCTAACGCTGGCCAACTCGCCAGAGCTTGATGGTGCCGTCTTCGCTACCCGAGGCCAGCCAGCAGCCGTGGGAATCAAACGCTACTGCATAGATGTGGCGATTGTACCCTGTCAGGGCGCGCACCTGCTGCCCAGTCTGTACGTCCCAAATCTTGATGGTCTTGTCCCAACTGCCCGAAGCCAGCCAGCGGCTATTGGGGCTGAATGCGATGGAATAGACCCAGGAGCTGCCCAAGATGCCCAATGGCTTATTGCTGGAAAACCTACGGACCTCCTGTCCCGTAGCGGCGTCCCAGAGTGTGACGGTGTTGTCCGAATTCTCTGCCGCGAGCCAGTGTCCGTCGCGACTGAAGGCCAGCGCCTGCACTTCTTTGATCTTACTGCCGACGGTGGTCGCCACTTGCCCGGTTGGCACATCCCAGAACTTGACCGTCTGATCCGAACTACCCGAGGCCAATCGCTGCCCATCGGCGCTGAATGCAACGCCGGTCACCCAAGCTGGAGTGGCCCTTGAGGGTACGGTAAAGCGAGAAATCCGGAACTGATGGGCTGGCGATGCGAGGAATCGTTGCTTTGAATTCGAGGCTGGGAGCTTTCGCCGGTTCCGTCAAAGGTGGCAGTTCGAAGGGCTCGAGTTTAGCCACCATTCTCGAAGTCTGCCCAGCCAGCAGATCGATACCCTCTTCATAGGCCTGATAGCCGTTCTCCGTGATCCGCAAGCGATGTTGTCCAGGAGTAAGGGTCGACACTTCGGCCTCACCGTTGGCACCGGTTATGCCGGCGAGCTGGCCGTCCACAAAGATCTGCGCTCCCGGCGGCGCCCCGTCAATGATCAGCGCAGGTGAACGAACAAGGTTCCTGACAGGAGCTTCCGCCTCGGGCGGCTTTGCGCCAGGTGCTGCCGCAGTCGGTCGGGCACCGGGCGGAGGAAGAGGGGAGGAAGGGGAGGATGCCGTTGGAGCGGGAGCGCTGGTCAGTTTTGTGCACCTGCTTGCAAACATGAACACCATGCACCTGTTCCATGCCGCAGGTACTCACGATTTCGTTTCTCGATCCGCGGCTTGCATGATGTGATCCCACTCGATGGCGTGAATCTGCCTCGAGCACGGTCGTTTCAATGTCCTGGCTAAGCCGACAGACGGCGAGGCTGGAGAAGTCGGGGATTGGGTCGGATACCGACCAAGCAATGCCGAATCGAGGTACGCCGACGATCGGGCTTGGCTCGTCGTAGAACCACAATTCAGTGATGCTTGATGAAGTCGCCGGTTTGCAGTTCGGAGATGGCCTGCCGCAGTTGCTCTTGCGTGTTCATCACGATCGGGCCATACCATGCGACGGGTTCCTCGATCGGCTTGCCGGACACCAGTAGAAACCGAATCCCCTCAGGTCCCGCCCCGACGCTCAGCTCGTCTCCTCGGTCAAACAGCACCAGGGAATGGTTTCTGACGTCGTACTTGGGCGACGCGTTCGGCTCGGCGACCTGTTCCGTGAGAACCGCACGCGGATCCGATGCGTCTCGGAACCTGCCGGAGCCGCCGAAGACGTATGCAAAGGCATTACGGGTTGTCTCAACCTTGAGTCGCTTACGTTGCTCTGGCGGCACAAAGACGTCGAGGTAATTCGGATCGGCTGCGACCCCTTCCACGGGTCCTTTCTTGCCCCAGAACTCCCCGCAAATGACACGCACGCGGGTGCCGTCATCGTCGGTAATCTCGGGGATGATGTTCGAAGGAATGTCCTGATAGCGGGGAGCAGTCATCTTCAATGATGACGGCAGGTTGGCCCACAACTGGAAGCCGTGCATTCGACCCTGCTGGTCCCCTTTGGGCATCTCCTGGTGCAGGATGCCGCTGCCGGCGGTCATCCACTGCACGTCTCCGGCGGTCATCTTTCCTTTGTTGCCCAGGCTGTCACCGTGTTCGACGGAGCCAGCAAGAACGTAGGTGATGGTTTCAATTCCCCGATGGGGATGCCACGGGAATCCTGCCTCGTAGTCGTCCGGGTTGTCGTTGCGGAAATCGTCCAAGAGCAGAAAGGGATCGAAATCCTTGGTTTTGCCAAACCCGAAGGCACGTTGCAGCTTTACGCCGCCGCCCTCGATGGTGGGCTGCGGTTGAATGATCTGTTGCACGGGGCGGAGTGACATAACGTTCCCTCTTTCTTCGACCACACAGCCGCATTGACCTCGTGCCATGTGGCGCATGGTTTAGGCCTTCACAAATTGCACATCTAAGCTTAGGGTTACTTCGTCGCCTATGAGAATGCCACCGGTCTCGAGAACCGCGTTCCAGGTTAGGCCGAAATCCTTTCGGTTGATCTTCGCGGTTGCCGAAATCGCAATGCGTGTATTTCCCCACGGATCCCTCGCCGGGGGAGTTGGCCCCTCAACAGAGAAAAGCACTTGGCGGGTGACGTCGCGAATCGTCAGGTCGCCCTCAACCGCCAGTTCTCCGTCGCGCACGATGGTAATGCGCGTGGACCTGAAGGAAAGCGTAGGAAATTGCTCGACGTGGAAGAAATCGGCGCTTTTGAGGTGTGCATCACGCTGGGCATCGCGAGTCTCGAGTGAGGATGCTTCGATCACGGCCTCGACGTGAGAGCGCGTCAGACTGGATTCGTCCAGAGTTAGCGCTCCCGAGATTTTGGCAAAGTGCCCTTTCACGCTGGAGATCATCATGTGCTTGACCTTGAACTCGGCAGTGGAATGAACTGGGTCAATGGTCCAGGTGGTGGTCGATGTTTGTGGTAAAACCGATGTGCTCATGGTGGTTGTCCTTTCTCCCTGCCTTAGATGCGTTGCGACGATAATCGTTGCAACATATATATGGCGCGCAAAAATTCAGCCCACTCGGGCACGGGCAGCCTCCAGCAAGTTGCTGAGTGCCTGAAGCCGGTCCTTGCCGAGGTGCTGCAATTGCTGGCGATGGGTGGCCGCGATCGGTTCGTCGAGGCGGGCTAGAAGCTTGAGCCCATCCGCCGTGATCCGGGCCATGACCACGCGCCGATCCTTGGTTTCCCTCCAGCGCGATATCAGACCGCGTTGCTCTAAGCGGTCGAGCAACCGGGTGACATCCGGATCCCGTGTAATCATGCGCCTGGCGACCTCGCCACACGGGATCTTCTCCTCTGCCCCACGCAGGATGCGAAGCACGTTGTACTGGGTGGACGAAAGATCCTCGGTCTTAAGAACCTTGACCAGACCGCGGGATAGGACGTCGGTCGTGCGCAGCAAGTCCAAAAACACGGCTTCCTCGGGACAGGCCGCTCGCCGCCGCTGGTTCCGGGACTGCGCGGCTTGCTTCATTTCCATGTACATTAATCGTTATAACGACTAATGTCAAGACACCTTTAAAACCGAGTGAACCCCGTGGCAAAGGTTCGTGGGTGGATCATTCCGGTTCCGATGCAGGTCGTTGTATGCACGTCAGGCATGGCCTTGCCACCCCTAGAAGGCGCCTCGGTGAAGGCTTATTGATCCTTTGCCGGTGCGGCTTCGTGCGCCAGGTGCTGGTAGTTGAGGATTGCGTTGAATACCAGGGCGTAAGTCCCGATCGTCTCGCCGCGGTAGATAGGGTTGTTGCCGAACAGCAACACGTTGCCCTCGCCGAGGTGCGCATCCACCACAACGGCATGCTCGGCAATCGAAGAAGGCTTGTCGAGAAGGCCGTCGAGCAAAAGGGTCTTGGCATCGGAGAAGCGCAAGATGACATCAGGCCGCTTCTGAAGCGGAATCACCTGCGGGTTGTTGCGAGTCTGTTCCTCATCCAACTGCTTTGCTTCCCATGGATGCTGCCTAACCAGGGGCTCTGGTTCGGCGATGGTTCTGCCTTGTGGTTCGTCGCTGTCCTCGACGCTGCCGCGGCCGGTGGCCCGTTGCTCGTAGGGGTCCTGAAACGGGTCCGATTCGGTCAGACTGCGTCCCCCCGCACGACCCAGTGTATTGCTGACATTGAAGGCCATGCCATTGGCGCTGATGACGGGAACGCCAAGTCCGTAGCCGAAGGCCACTGGATGGTCGGGGGCGACGAAGACTGTATTGAGGATAGTACCGACAACACGGGCGTCGCCACGGGGGGCGACGCTGACGCCGGGAGCAAGACCCACGTCGATGGCAAACTGAGCTGTGTCTTCGCAGGTGATGAGGAGTCCGCCTTGCTGAACGAACTTCGTCAGATGAGCGAGGCCTTCGTAACCTAGGCCGGGTCGTATATCGGGGGTACTGTCGATGACGCCAAGGTTTGGGGTTAGGTCGGACTTCTGCCACGGCATCGGGTTGTTCCACCTTGGGATGCCGTTGAGAATGTCGAGGTAGGAAGCGCGGCCGACGGGAGCGAACACGATGACGTCGTAGCTTGCGCGTAGGTCCGGTTGGTCGGCTACGGTCTGAGTACTGAGGTAAGCGAAGGGCACGCCCCCGCTATCGAAGGCATAGCGCCACCATCCCTCCGACTGGGTGCCGAGCCAGGTGTGCATGAAGGCTATGCGCGGCACCGTAACCTTATGCACCGGCACGGAAGGCATCGCCCCGAGTCGCCACCCATCGAGCGACAGATCGTGCAGAATGCTGACGGTGCGGTCCTCGGAGGCGCCGGTGATCAGCAACGACCCGGCCGCGAAATGCTTTCCATCGACCTCAAACGACTTTTCCGCAACCTGCATACTTGCACCTTCTAACTTGTAGACCAGAGACAAAAGTGAAATCTGCCCGGTGTTGGCAACCGCAAGCACTGCGCCGGATCCGGAGACCTTGCCGGCAAGGGTTGTTGGATCGTCGAGGGGTGTCATCTGGGTCTTGAGGATCGAAGCATCGAGCACCCGCGCTACTTTTAGATTGAAGAGGTGAGGGAAGGACCAAGCGGTGTCGTCGTAAGGATGTTTTTGCGGGTCGCTGGGCGCCCAGAACTGCCGGTCGAGCAGCGCATCAGCGACGCGAGAGTAAGGCTGATCCATGCGAACAACGATGCTGCCGGCAGGGAAGGTTTCTGGCTTCGGCGGGTCTCCGCGTTTTTCAGCGGGGACGGAGGAGGTCACCGCCTCCGATAGCTGCTCGATCTCGACATGCTGGCGCTTCAACGCCTTGAGTAACTCAACCTGGCGATTCGTCTCGGCCGGGTTGGCAGGAATCACATACGCGGCCGGCCCTTCGAGCGATGGCTTCTCGACGGAGCGCTTGCTCTTGAGGTAATAGTCTTCGAGAAAATGCCGGGTGTTACGCGAGAAGTACGAGAGGCTGGAGAGCAGAGCGCTTTCTTCGTAGTTGTTGTTATCGCGCTGGGACCACATCATCACTGGGAGCGGGGGGTTCTGACGGTACCAGGTGCGCGAATAATCTTCAGGTCGCAGGATGCGCTTCTCGGTGTCGGCGCCACCGTTGCCGAAGGTTTCATAGAGCCGGCTGATTCCATTGTGCATGGCAGCCAGGAACATTAGGTAGCCCGGACTCCAAGTGTCGAAGTCGCCGTGGGTGAAGACTCCCGGCATACCGAATCTCAGCATTTGGGCAACATTGTTCGAGCCCAGTTCCGCCCACTCGTCGGCTAGGATGGGATCCACCCACGCATTGTAAGGTCCGTCGCCCGCAGTGTTGTCGTACAGGAAGGGAACCGACTCGTGCAAGTCGTGTAACACCTGCGCATGCCAGCCAAGATAAGTGTCGAGGACGTTCCGAGTTAGAGCAAGGGTCATGGCCATCGCGTCCCGGTTGTTGTCGTGAGCGACATAGTGACCCCAGTAAAGCAAGTGCGGCCAATCCTCGCCTGGGTGGTCTTTGTGCCACCGATAGATATCGACCATGCGGTCGCGGCCGTCCACTTCGACAACCGGAGTGATGAGCACGATCATGTGAGAGCGGATGTATTTGATATAGGGAGCGTCGTCAACGGCCAGACGATAGGCGAGTTCCATCAGAGCCGTGGGGGCACCGGTCTCGGGCGAGTGGATGGTGCCGGTGATGTAGTAGACGGGCCAAGATTGGTCGAGGATCTTCTCGGTTCTGGCATGATCGAGGCCGATCGTGCGGGGGTCGGAAAGCTGGGCGAGACGCGCATCATTCGCTTTCGCAGTGGCGAGGAGATTGGCGTCGGCGATGGCGGCGGCGATCATTTCTCGTCCTTCCTCGGAGCGGCCGATGGTGAACACCTTCACTCGCGAACAGCTCGCTTCCAAGAGACGAAAATACCTGTACACATCTTCGGCGTAAGGGAGCATGTCGGGTGCACCGGACACGTCGCCGAGCACCTTAGCCGGTGTGGGGACGCTTTTCGAGGCCGGAAGATAGTCCACCAAGGGAGAGAGGAAGGAGGGATCGGTCGTGTATTTGTGAATTTGGTCCGTGTACTGCTGATCGATGGGCTGGTTAGGATCACGCGCCAAAGTGGAGTTCATTTCTTCGGAAAGCAGAGGTAGGGCACACGACAAGGTGAACAAAACGAGGAGCAAAGGCAGCTTGGAAACACGCATTTTACCTCACTGAGGGTCCGCTGTTTTGCGGGCACAAGTGTCACACAAAATAGGGGTCGGAGAAAAGACCTCCCCCTGCAGTTGAGGATCGAGCCCATGGTGAATTACCCGGCCGGTGGCGATTTACCAGCGGACAGGGAAGAGGTTCCGCTCTGATACAAATCAATTCCCGCTTGGCTTCCCGGCTCCAGTATTTGTGGGGCGCGCTGAACACAGGTGTGCTCCCTCATCTATGATGAGGTTGCTGGCAATCCCTCGTACGAGACCGATCCTCGAGTGGTTCTCAAAGTTGATGCCAGGACGACTCGATCACTTTGCGCTGGAGTGTTGACGTGAATGTCCATCTCATCGACGGCACCTACGAGTTGTTCCGACACTTCTATGCCTTGCCCTCCGCACGCGATGAGGAGGGTCGGGAAGTCGCCGCCGTTCGCGGCGTCGTCGCATCGGTGCTCGGTATGATCAAAGAAGGCGCGACCCACATCGGGGTGGCCACCGATCACGTCATCGAGTCCTTTCGTAACGACCTATGGCCAGGCTATAAAACCAGTGCAGGTGTCGAGCCTGATTTGTTGGCACAGTTTTCCGTGCTGGAAGAGGTCCTTGTCGCGGCGGGCATTGTCGTCTGGCCGATGGTGGAATTTGAAGCAGACGACGCTTTGGCCGCCGCGGCCGTTGCGGCGGCGGGCGATGCGCGCATCGAACAAGTGGTGATCTGCACACCGGACAAGGATCTCGCTCAATGTGTGCGGGGCTCCCGCATCGTGCAATTGAACCGCCGCACCCGCATGATGCTGGATGAACCTTGCGTGGCGCGAAAATACGGCGTCCCACCGGCGTCCATCCCCGATTATCTGGCGTTGGTGGGGGATGCGGCGGACGGCTATCCCGGGCTCGCAGGGTGGGGCGCCAAATCATCGGCAGCTGTTCTTGCAAAGTTCTGTCACCTCGAGTCGATCCCGAAGGATTGCCGCGAGTGGCACGTGAACGCCACCAACGCCGGTGCCCTAGCGGCCACTCTTGCGCGGGAGTGGGATCGTGCCCTGCTCTTTCGCCAACTGGCGACGCTTCGGACCGACAGCCTCGTTTTGAATGACGTGGAAGAACTGAGATGGAGCGGTCCCACACCCGCCTTTGACGAACTGAGGTCGCGGCTCGATCGAGCCAAAAGCAGGCGGCCAGCGGCACGGCCATCTCAGAGCGCGCAACGGTTGCTTAGCCGCGGCGGCGCGGCCGCGGAGTAAAGCGTCTAGTGCACGGGCGCCGGCTGGGGAGCAGGCTGTGGCACTGTGCCGGGACTCGAAAAATTCACCTTGGGCACCTCGCGCGATCCTTTCGACGCCGCGAAGTATGCTTCGTTGGGTTTAAATCCCGCCCACTCCGCGAACAGGTTATGGGGAAACTGTTGGATGTAGGTGTTGTAGTCCTGCAGCAAGTCGTTATAGCGTCGGCGTTCGACTGCGATGCGGTTTTCCGTGCCCGCGAGTTCGTCCTGCAGTCGCAGGAAGTTCTCATTGGATTTGAGTTGTGGATAGTTCTCGACGATCACCAGAAGGCGTCCCAACGCAGCATCCAACTGCCCGTTCGCAGCGATCTTTTCCTGTGGCGTTCCTGCTGAAAGCAACGCCGAACGGGCCTTGGCGATGTCGCCAAATACGGTCTGCTCCTGCTGTGCGTAGCCCTTCACCGTTTCGACCAGATTGGGGATCAGGTCGGCACGGCGTTGTAGCACGATATCTACCTGGGACCAAGCGGCCTTCACGGCCTCATTCTTACTGACCAGCGTATTACGAACGCTTACGTATTGTCCGAAAAAGACAAGTACCAGCAGCAGCAATACGACAAGGATCCCGACTACACCCTTCCCCATAATCTCCTCCTTCAAAACCTCAGGTGGACACTCCTCATCGGCTCGATGCATCGCTGTCCAATGCCGTATCGACAGCGGCAGCGACCTTCTCAACCGCGGAGAGGTAGCGCGCGGCGAGATCAAAGACGTCGGTTTTCTTGCGCTCTGCCTTATGTTCTCGCACCGCCAAGACCCACAGCAGGGCGGACGAATCAAAGCCGGCCCGCCGGGCTAGGGCTTGCACCGCTTCATGCCGCGCGCATTGGCTCGTATCCCCAAGAGCAATCAGAGCGTGTCGAAATAACGTGCTGAACGACGGGGCCGAACGCAACAGCAATTCCCACATACGCGCTTCGCTCTCCGCCGCTAACAGTAGGTGCTGGCGCAGCAGAAGCAACTTTTCCCGGAGTTCATATTCCACCTGAACACGATGCAAATCCATGGGAATGCGCAGAGCCTGCAACACATCCTCGCCGAAGAGAACACGATGATGCTGCTGCATGTCTAACAGTTCGATCGCGAAAACATCGGCCGAGCGCTCGAGTTCATGCCGGGTCATACAGAGCGGCAAGGGCTGCTTCTGTCGCACCCACCACTTCGCCACCGGCGTCAAAGCCCGCAATGCCCGAAACGAGGTGTCGCGCAAAATGCAAAGCAAATTCAGGTTCGAAAAGCCGGCATGAAAGTCGCCCGAGACGGCAGACCCGAACAGGATCACGCTCTCGATGTTTGTCCCATCCGCTGCGCGCGTTCGCCTCACAAACTCGTCAATCGTATTGCTGGGAATCATTGCTTCCTCGCATCCTACCAACCGCTGCTGGCGCCGCCCCCGCCCGAACTTCCTCCCCCAAAGCCGCCGAAGCCTCCGCCGCCACCGAAGCCGCCACTTCCAAAGCCTCCGCCGCCACCGAAACCACGACCACCTCCGCGGAAGCTTTCTGATAAGAGGATCCAACCTAGAATGCCGCGAAGTGGCGTAAGAAGGATAATCAACACAACGACCACAATTCCAACGATTGCCCCAAGCGAAACACCCTCGTCGGGCTGACGCCCGGGGCGGGTCGGAGCGCGAGTCTGCGAGGACGCAAGCTGGACCCCAGCATCGCTCGCGATGACGTCGGCAACACGGCTCACGACCAGTTGCAGGGCTTGGCTGTAAGCGCCACTCCGCAGGAGCGGTATGGCTTCGCGCTGAAAACTGCCTACCTTCCCATCCGGCAGGATCGGCTCAAGGCCGTATCCGACCTCAATGCGCGAGCGATGATCCTGTATGGCGTATAGGATAAGAACCCCGCGATCCGTGGCTTTGTTGCCGATGCCCCATTTTTTGAACAGATCGACGGCAAAGCTCTCAATATCAGCGCCGTCGAGAGAGTTGATGGTGACCAGAGCAATCTGGGCGTGAGCCTTCTCGTCAATTTACCGACAGCTGTCCTCGATCTGCGCGATGGTTGTCGGGTCAAGTACGTGAGCGAAATCGTTGACATAACCGCTCGGCCGCAGTTGCGAAACTGACTCGGCTCCGGCCACTACGTCGAGCGACAGTAAGAGCGCAAGCAAGCATACTTTCGCAACAGAATGCACACGAAAAATTGTACAGGACGCCAAACCTCAACGCGCTCGCTATTGCCTAGTGCCCTAAGACATCTGCCTTGCCTGAGCCTCTCTGTTGCGGGCAGCATGGCTTAGCAGCCGATCAACCTCGTTGAATCGTCACTTGCCCCGATTGTTTATCCTCCAAGCACAATTGTCACCGCGAGGAGAGTGCGCCGAGAATAGCCATCCCAAGCCCCATTCTCTACGGACGATACCGCGCGTAGTGCCCAAAGGCATAATCAGTCAGAAACAGCATCGCCACCTAGCCGTTGCATTACAAGAGAAGCCCTGGGTTATTGCCAACTTGATGGGGAAGGCCGGACATAGATGATGTTTCCATTTCGAATTGTGTAGCGCACGTCGGCAAATGCCCTAACGTCCTGTGCAGGGTCGGTGCTGAGGACTACGAGGTCGGCGTTCATACCTTTCGCAATGCGGCCGGTGCTGTCGGCCTCGCGGAACTTTCGCGCTGGATTTGTAGTGAGGGCCGCGAGGATTTGCTGAAAGCTCATACCTGCCTGCGACATGAGAGTGAATTCCAAGGTGGTGTCGTAGTGGTTGGTATAGCCGATATCAGTTCCAAACAAAACGTCGCCGTCCGCTTGGGAGTAGGCACGCAGTTCCTCAACCATTTGGGCGAGCCAAGCCTGCCGTTCTGTGTCGGACTCTTTGCCCTTGCGTGCCTCAAAATCAAACAATGTCAGGGTTGGGATCAACCCCATGTTCGCGCTTTGCAAGCGTGCAACGAACTCCGAAGTCCATGGAGGTGACTGTGGAACTGTGTGTGCCAGCACATCCACGCCGCTCGCGATGGCGACGTTCACTCCGTCTACATTCTGAGGGTGGGCGAACACCGGCATCTGACACCGATGTGCTTCCTCGACCGCGGCCTTGGCAACGGCCACAGGCATAACTGCAACCTTTCCTTGTCCTTGGTAGGAACCAGTAAACAATTTGATGCCATTGGCCCCTTTGGCAGCGTGATCGCGGACCAGGGCAATGGCTTGCTCCGGGGTTTCGGTGTGCGTGATCCGGATGTGGTTTTGCTCGAGAAAATCGCGAACATACACCGGCTCAATCGTCCAAATGGGCTCGCCGACCGTGAGAATGCGGGGGCCGCGCAGTTCACCGCTCTCGATGCGACGGCGCAGCGCGAGGGTATTGTCGAGCGCTGAGGAGAGGTCGAACACCGTAGTGAAGCCCCACTTGTTGAACATGGTCTCCAGTTCTTGATCTAGCTTGTTTGCACCGGAGTCGGGTACCTGCAGAAGGGCGGGCGTGAAGATGTGCACATGGTTGTTCCAGAATCCCGCAGTAACGACGAGGCCTTTACAGTCAATGACTCGCGCCGCGCCCGGGACTTTGCTTGTTGAGCTAGGTCCCAGCGAGAAGATGCGACCGTCATGTATGAGGATCGATCCGTTTTCAATCGGTGGTTCTGTCGGCGAGGTATAAACCTTTGCGCCAGTCAGTGCTAAATCTGAAGTGTTGGCTATCGTGCTCGCAATCAATAGCAAACTTAGCAGAAGAGCTAGCCGAATTCGCATATGCGTAATATACGATCCAGCCAGAGGGATTGTTTCGAATAATTGGTGAGAACGCTCGGCGACACGCCGCCGACCGCGGACGGGGACCACTGGCAGACTGTACAGACCTTGGGGCATCTGGCGTTAGCTTGACCGAACAAAGGGACGTCACCATTCCAGTTTCAGAAGGCAAGAAAATACGCGGGAACAAGTGATTGATCGCGCAAGGCAACAAGAGGATCTAACTTCCTTGCCTTCCAGGCACATAGCAAGCGGTCAGTGTCGTGGCGATCAGCAGAAGGGATACCAGTCCAAAGGTTAAAGGATCGGCAGTGCCGACGCCGTACAGGAAGCGGGCCATCAGCCGGGTAGCTGTTCGGGCTAAGACGGCGAACTCAAATGGAGACCAAGGGAAGTCATCGCCACTAGAAATTGCGATCGGCCCGCCGCGCCAGATCATTAATAATCGCTCAGCATTCGGATAGGGAAGCGGTTTGAGCAGAATTGTACTCACTAAGCTAAACACGGCCGTGCTAGCCCCAATGCGAAGAGCCAACGTAAGCACCGCGACGGAAAAAACCTTGAATTCTTCGTTAAGGATCTCAGACCACGCCGCGCATGCTGCCCTACGGTCTCAAAGAAATTGGACCCGATGCATCCAGGCATATGCCGGTAAGCTAGCACATTCTTCAAGCAGGCAGGGTACTTGAAACACTTTTTACATTTCCTACCAGTTGCGCCTCTGCTCGGCCAAATATCGTCAGCACTGCTTTCCCTCTGACGTGGACGCTGCGGAACCCGAACCTTCTCGATCGGAGAAGGTTGGTCATTGAGCAGAATCATAAAGTCGATATAATGACTCTTTTCAACAGGCACTCGAAGCCGGAAGTGCTCCGAGCAAAATTTCCGGCCGCGGGGTCCTGGCCCCTTAGCCAGCCTTCCGCAAATAAAGGCGTGGTACCTTATTTGCCTTCCTTCCGCGAGATCGGCAGACGCTTTGGGCGCTTCGACCTAACTATGCTAAAGATTGGCGCTTGGGATCCGTTGTGGGCGGAGATTCACATTGTCCGGAAGGCGCCGTGCGCAGCTGTCCGCGCTCTGGGCGGTCATGGTCTGCTGATGCCGATTCACTGGGGGCTATTCGATCTGGCTCTGCACCACTGGAGGCAACCGATCGAGAAGGTCTGGTCGGTAGAAGGACTGAAGCTCTGGTCGCCGACGCCGGGTGTCCCCTCGGAGCTGATCACAGGCGAAGAACTGCGGTCAGAGTGGCAGGGTGCGAACCGAGGACTAGATCTGTATGGTCTTGACCTCAGCGGGAGAGGACACCGGTTGCAACATTTACGGTTCCTCTTACCTGATCCCGCAACCCCATTCGGATGGAACAATCGAAGGGAGAAATTGATCTATGTCTGGTCAACAAGCCGCGGCGGGAGAGCGTGCTGGACCGATCACTTCGCTGGCAGCGGGGTATGAAGGTCTCCACCTTCCTGCCTCCATTCTGCTCGACAACGTGCGCAGCATGTATAACGTCGGCGCATTCTTTCGTACGGCAGATGGCGTGGGCTTGGAGAAGTTATGCCTCTGCGGGATCACCGCACATCCACCGAAGAAGGCTATTTCGAAGACGGCTTTGGGTGCCGAAGAAGTCGTCGCATGGGAACATAACTGGGATGCCATCCCAGTGGCAGAGGGGTTTCGCCGCAGGGGATTTGAAATCGCCGCAATTGAGACGAGCGTGCGTTCCGTTGATCTGTTTGAGTGGCATCCCAGGTTTCCGGTCTGTGTTGCGTTTGGGAACGAGGTCGACGGCCTACGGCCGGAACTACTGGAAATCGCCGCTACGCACGTACGCATTCCTATGCTGGGCCATAAGACGTCGCTTAACGTCGCAACTGCAGCAGGAGTTGTGCTTTACGAATTGCTGCGTAAGTATCGCAGTCTGAAGATGAATGCAGGGTGACTTCGATCACGGCAGTGGGTACGATAGTCCAAATCATCTGCCTCTGAAAAAACTGGCGGAAACGGGGGCCTAAAACCCCCGGTCTCTGTGGTGACAGGGCTAGATGAATCGGTTCTAACAATACTTACAAGCATGCAGAGACGGCCAACCCAGCGCAGGTCCTACGGGGCTAACATGAATTGCGGCTTGCGTTGTGGGGATAGAGATTTCGGCCCGCCTTGAGAGAACCAGACCAAAATCTAGAACTTTCTTATCTTGATGTCAAGATGTTGTCCGATAGGGACCCATCCAAAAACCAACCTCAAGGGAGGCAGAATGGCCAAACTCACCCTCGATTCACGACTTTTCAGCCTCCTTATTATAGGAGGCCAGTTGGGCGTCTCAATACCGAACTGCTTGGTGTATGAGGCAGGTGCCAAAGCTCTTCCCTTTATGGGAGGAGATATGACCGGGACCTGCGATGAAGCTAGTCGGCTCGCTTGCCGCTCGCTCGCCGGGGCCTCGGCTTGCTCTTGCCCTTGAGATTGAGCGCCACTGCAGCGCGGATAAGATCCTTCAAGGCCGCCTCATTGACCTTGTCGCCTTCGTGGATGTCGATGGCGCGCCTGACATTCCCGTCGAGGCTGGAGTTGAATAGATGTGAAGGGTCCTTCAACGCAGCTCCCTTGGCAAATGTCATCTTGACGATGTTCTTGTACGTCTCTCCTGTGCAGACGATGCCGCCGTGGGACCAGACAGGAGTCCCCCTCCA
>JASHSL010000344.1 GCA_030040855.1 Terriglobales bacterium | reverse complement strand
GATCTCCGAGCGCAGACTCGAGCGGCTGGTGAACCCCTCGCTCAATGAAGGGCTGCCCCCGTTCTTGGCCTCGGGCGCCGGCTTGAACTCGGGTTTCATGATGGCCCAGGTTACGGCGGCCGCGCTGGTCGGGGAAAACAAGGTGCTGGCCCATCCCGCGTCGGTCGACTCGATCACCACCTCGGGCAATAAGGAGGATTACGTTTCGATGGGAATGACCGCATCCCTGAAACTCGAACGCATCGTCGCCAACACTCGCCAGGTTCTCGCGATCGAAGCCATGGCTGCGGCACAGGCCCTCGACTTTCTGCTCCCCCTCAAGCCGGGCAAGCGCGGCCAGGCCGCGTATTCCGCCATCCGCTCCGTCTGCCCTACGATGGACAAAGACCGCGTGATGCACGGAGATTTCGCGCGCATCGCGCAATTGCTTGCCGGCGGCAAGCTGGCGGAGGTGCTGCGGTAGCGGCCCACCCGGCTTCGGATTCGTCCCGGCGGGCGGTGTTCAGGGGGTAGTCGAGGGGTGCTTCCCGGGCGCGGCTCGGGCCGCGCTCCCGTCGAGTCCTAGGCGCTCGGCAATTCCCTTCATGGCTTCGATGCAGAATGCGATGTGGGTCTCAAGATCCACGCCCAGATCGGCCGCGCCGTTCACAATATCCGCCCGGTTGACGCTGCGTGCGAAGGCTTTGTCCTTCATTTTTTTTCGCACCGATTGAGCATCGACTTCGGCCAGCGACTTGCCCGGCTTCACCAGAGCCACGGCGGTAATGAATCCGGCCAGCTCGTCACAGGCGAAGAGGGCTTTTTCCATGGCAGTCTCGCGCGTCACGCCGGTATATTCCGCATGCGACAGGATCGCGCGCCGAATCTCCTCCGGCCAGCCGCGCTCCTCTAAAATTTTGTTGCCCCGGTAGGGATGGTCGTCCAGGCTGGGATACTTCTCATAATCGAAATCGTGCAGCAGCGCCACCACGCCCCACAGCTGCTCGTTCTCCTCGAGCTTTCTGGCGTACGCTCGCATGCAGGCCTCGACCGCCAAGGCGTGCTTGCGCAAACTTTCCGACTGGGTGAACTCAGTTAGTAAACACCATGCCGCTTCGCGATCGTGCATCATTTTGTACCTGTTTTCTCCGGCTTAAACGCTGGATCCCCGCTATATTTCGCGGATTCTTGGCGCCGCTTGCTCGGAGATTTCCCTTGACTTCCACAGGGGTTATACCGCAGATTACGACGCAGGTTCGGAGCCAAGTACCTACTTTGGTTCGGTTCTTGGCTTCAGGGAAGCCTGCTCTGGCTGCTCCCACACCTGATGGCTACGACGCTTGCCCCTGTAGATTCCCGGGAAGTTGTCCGCTGCGATTCTTGTTTGCTGGTTCAGTTCCGCACAATCAATAATCTTTGCCGCCGCTGCCGTGCTTCCTTGGATGAAGACGAGCCCGAAGTGGTCGCGCTTCCGCCCGCGCCGCGGATGATGCCCATGCATCACGGCCCTCGGCATCTGAACCTGGCGGCTTCGATCCGCTCGGTGCGCCTGCGCAACGGGCTGAGCCAGCGACAACTGGCATCGCGCATGTCGGTGCCGAGGACTTACGTCTCGAAGATCGAGAACGAGAAAGCCACGCCCACGCTCTTCTCTCTCGAGCGCCTGGCCAAAGCCCTTGGGGTTAGTGTGCCGGATTTGCTCAGCGGCGGCGAGCGCAACCGCCAGGAAGAAATCCGTGAGCTTACCCAAGATCCGTTCATCGTGGACCTGCTGCCCTTCGTCTCTCACTTGAATGGAATGCAGATGTCGAGCATCCTGAACCAAGTGCGGGATCTGACGGTGCGGCCGCGAAGAAGCGCCTGATGCGATTCGGCTGCGCGCGCCCGCTTTCACCGGCAAAACGCAGACCGGATCTTGCCGCTGGCGTGGGTTGAGGACGGACCGAATCAGGAGTTCAGAAATCATCCGGGCAACCACCAACTGAGGCCGGGATCACCCGATCCCGGCTTTTTTAAGTCCACGCGACCGCCGCAGCCGCCACGCTAGGCCGCGAACGGCTCGGCCGGGGGAACCGCAGCTGGCTGCGGCAGCCGGTCCGCCACTTCGGTCAGGGCTGCCAGCTTTTCCGCCAAAGCAGCAGTCAGCAAGCCCGGCTTCGACCGCCAATGATAATTCCCGACGTAGGTGCTCGGGGTGTTCATGCGAGCTTCGCTGCCCAAGCCCAGCACGTCCTGCAGCGGAACCACCGACAGGTTGGCCGGCGAACCGTGGGCCGCGCGAATCATCGCCCAATGGATTCCATCGTTGGCACAGCCGAGGTACGCCAAGGCCGATCGCTTCTCATACTCGGTGGCGCCCGATTTCCACCAACCTACGGTGGTGTCATTGTCGTGCGTCCCGGTGTACACCACTCGATCCTGGGTGAGCCGGTGAGGCAGGTACACGTGGGCTCCTGGATTGCCGAAGGCAAACTGGAGCACCGCCATACCGGGAATGTGATGGGCCTCGCGCAAGGCGTGGACGTCGGGCGTGATATAGCCGAGGTCTTCCGCGAAAAACGGCAGACCCCCCAGCTCTTCCCGCAGCTTGACAAAGAGCTCGTCGCGCGGGCCGTCCACCCAGCGGCCGTTCATCGCCGTCTCGTCGCTGGCCGGAATCTCCCAAAACTGCGCAAACCCGCGAAAGTGATCGAGACGAATCAGGTCGCAGGTCGCCGTTGCCCAGCGCAGCCGTTGCACCCACCATTGGTAGCCGCGCGCCCGCATGGCCCCCCAGTTGTACAGCGGATTCCCCCAACGCTGGCCGGTCGAACTGAAAGCATCCGGGGGGACTCCGGAAACCACCTCCGGTTCCAGATCGTCCCGCAAACGCCAAAGCTCGCGCTGCCCCCATACATCGGCGCTGTCGTAATCCACGAAAATGGCGATATCCCCCACCACGCGGATGGACTTTTGCGCGCAATACTGGCGTAGAGCGTGCCATTGCTCCCAGAAGAAGAACTGAATGACGCGCCGCAGCTGGATCTCAGGGGCCAGCTCCCGGCGAGCAATCTTGAGCGCACTCTCCTCATGGCGGGCGAGCGGGGACGGCCACGCCTTCCAAAGCCGGCCGGGGTAGCGATCGCGCAAACCGTCGTAAAGGACAAAGTCTTCGAGCCACCAGGAGTTGTCTCCCACAAAGCGATCAAACCGGGTTCGAGCTTCGCCGCGCGCGGCAGAGAGAAAATTTCCCGCAGCCTCGCGTACGAGCGGCACCTTTTCGGCGCGCACGGCACCGTAGTCGATGGGACCGACCTCGGACGACAATCGGCGCAGCTTGCCAGGGTCGATCCACCCGTGCTCGGCGAGGCGTTCCAGGCTGATCAGCAAAGGATTCCCGGCAAATGCCGAAGTCGAAGAATAGGGTGAATTCCCGTTGGCGGGAGGCCCCAGAGGCAATACCTGCCACAGTCCCTGGCGAGCCGCCGCCAGGAAGTCGAGAAATTCGTAGGCTGCCGGACCAAAGTCGCCGATGCCGCCACGGGATGGCAACGAGATGGGATGAAGCAGGATACCGCCGCAACGTGGAAACGTCATGTCGGGCCTAGGATTCCATTCCCCGGGGTCCGCTCGAACGTGGGCCGAACCCGGATCGGCATTGTGCTAGGCGGAAGAAGGTTCATTCGGGAAAGCTCATGCGCAGGCAGGAAACCGAATCGAGTCCGTCGGGCTGGCTCTTAGGATCCTTCCCGCGGTGCTTCTGCTATTCGCCTTCGTCTTCGGTGTTTTGCTGTCTGGTTAGGTTCTTCCACTCCTGCTGGTTGATGACGATCTTTCCGGACTTTTGCATCCGTTCGCGTAAAGCGTTGACAAAGGTATCGAATAATTGTGACTGCTTGTCGGCGTACAGGGAGTCCCGAATTTGGTCCTTCTTGGCGGCAAACTCCTGGTCCGTCGGTTCCTGCCTCTCGAGCAGCTCGAGAACCGCACCCGCCGTCGTGGTTTCGATCGGTCCGCTGATCTCGCCCGGCTTTAAGCTGAAGGCCACCGCAGCCGGCCCGGTGAGGGAGCCGAGGTCGGGAACTTGGCCGTCGGGCGCCACCAGATCGCTGGTCTTCAGCACGGCACCCAGCTCGCCGGCCGCCTTCTTCAAATCATGCTCGGCTCTGGCGCGATCGGAAAGTTCATGGGTCTTTTGCGCAAGCAATTGGGTGGCCTGTTCCTGCTTGAATTCGTCCTCCACCCGGCTGCGAATTTCGTCGAAACCGGGCGTCGCCGGCGGTTTGACCGCCAGCACATTGAAGATCGCGTAACCCTCGGGCAGCTGCGCCTCGTCCGGGGGGGAGTTCTCCGGCTGACTGAAGACCGCCTCCATAAAGGGAGCGGAGGTGCCAATGCCGGGGAGGGAATCGGTGCGGCGGACGAAATCGGTGGTTACGACCGTGAAACCTTGGTTCGCGGCGGCCTTGTCCAAGCCCAGCGTGCGCGCCTGGCTCAGCAAGGCGGTGGCCTTGGCTTCGGCGGCTTGGACCGCTTTCTCGTGTTTGAGGACCGGCTCAATCTGCGCCTTCACTTCCTCGAGGGTCTTCAGGTGCGCATCCTGCTTGTCCTCGACCTCAATGATGTGGAAGCCGTAGCTGCTCTCGACCAGCTCGCTCCTCGACCCTTTGGGCAAGGAAAATGCCGCCTTCTCGAACTCCGGTACGGTGCGCCCCCGCTCGATCCACCCTAGTTCGCCACCGTCTTTGGCGCTCGCCGTATCTTCGGAATACTTCTTCGCCAGCTCGGCAAAGTTCCCACCCGCTTTCAGCTGCTGGAGAACATCTTCGGCCTTTTTGCGGGCTTCGTCCACGCCCTTCTGATCAACCTTGCCGTCGGCGCCCGGCAGGGGAGTCTTGATCAGAATATGCCGCACCTTCACCTGCTCCGGCACACGATACTGGTCGCGATGTTGATCGTAATAGGCCTCAATCTCCTGCGGTGTGAGGGCGGTATCGGCCTCGAGCTTGGCGCTGTCAATCCAGACATAGCTGACCTTGCGCTTTTCCGGGATGGCGTTCGCATAGGCTGCCTTGTGCCGATCGTAATAGGCTTTCAGTTCGCTGTCGGTCGGATGGATGGTCTTCAGAATGTCATCTTTCCGTAAGACCGCGTAATCGAACTTTACTTTGGCGTTTTCCTTTTCAAACTTCCCGCGAACCTCCGCCTCGCTTACGATCGCGCCGCCTGAAATCAAGGCACGCAGTTTTGCATACAGGATCTCGTCCTTTACCTCTTGCTCGAATTGGGGCACGGTCAAGTCGTACTGTGCCAGTTTCTCTTCGTAGGCCGCTTGCCCGATAAAGTTTCCGTTGGGGAAAAACACCTCGCCATAGCGACCGTGCTCGAGTCGATCCCGCACATCCTCGTCGGTGGCACGGAGGCCGAGACGGCGCGCCTCGGCCACAATGACATCGTTATCAATCAATTGCTCGGCGGCTTGGCGGGCAAAAAAGGGCAGCAGCTGAGCCGCCTGGGCCCCTCCTCGGGGGAACTGCTGCTGAATCATTTGCTTGGCCAGTTTGTGCACCTCAAGGGAGGTGACGTCGGTGCCATCGACGGTAGCCACCACTCCAGGCCGGCTGCGGGCGCCAAAAAAATCGGCGCTGCCAAAGCCGGGAACCAAGGTGATGACCATGAACACACAAATCACGGTCAGCAACCCGCCAAGAACGATTTTCTTGATGGGTCCGGGGGTTTGCAAAAATCGGATCATTCGTCGGCACTCGGAAGAACTGCCAGGGAAAAATTTATTATAAACTAAGCTGCTGGCGGCATTTTGTTGCCTTAGCCGGGTTCGAACGAGCCAATCCAATCCACTGCTTGTCGCCTGCGCGATCCGCGAAGGGGTGAATCGGCTTATCCTGGCACGCTCCGTCCGCGCCCCCGGCCCCAGGCCCGGCGCGATAGAGGGGGATGGTCAGGACCTCCGTCCCTTTCGAGATTGAATCGAATCAATGAAACGTGTTATCCCTGTCCTCTGCAGGCGAGGGGTTGGGACCCTCGCCTGTCAGGGGAAAGAGGAATCCATGAGGAATTGCGGTATCGCGCTGCTGCTCGCTTCTTCCCTCATCGCATCGGCTGAGACCTCCCGCGTTTCCCATCTGCCGCCGGCGCTCGTTTTACGAGAGGGATGGGCCATTCAAGCCGCCTGCCGCGTCGAGCGCGGGGGCGAGACAATTTCGACCGCAGGCTTCCGGCCCGTAGGCTGGCGGCCGGCGACTGTGCCAACCACCGTGCTTGCGGCGCTGGTCGCCGACAAGGTTTATCCCGAGCCGGATGCGGGCATGAACCTGCGTTCGATCCCCGGCACGGTTTATCCCATCGGCGCCAACTTCGCCAATCTGCCCATGCCCCAGGATAGTCCCTTCATGGGACCGTGGTGGTTTCGCAAAGAGTTCCTCCTGCCCGCCGGATCCCGGGGCAAGACCGTTTGGTTGGACTTCGGTGGAATCAACTACCGCGCCAACATCTGGCTCAACGGGAAGCAGATTGCGAAATCGGACGAGGTGGCCGGAGCCTCGCGCAGCTACGAGTTCGACATCACGGCTGCGGCTTTGCCGGGCCGAAGCAACGTCCTGGCCGTCGAGGTCTATTCGCCGCTCGAAAACGACCTGGCCTTCAGCTTCGTCGACTGGAACCCCCTGCCTCCGGACAAGCTGATGGGTTTGTTCCGCGAGGTGGAGGTGCGGACGAGCGGGCCTGTGGCCCTGCGCTATCCAACCGTCCTCGCGAAAGTGGATTCGCCCGAGATGGCGCATCTGACGATCACCGCATTGCTGAAAAATTCCAGCGCACGGCCCATCCGCGGCACGTTCGAAGCCCAGATCGAAGGCGTCAGCGTGGCCCAAGCCGTGGAGTTGGCGCCGGGTGAAGCCAAAGATGTCAGTCTCACGCCGGAGCAGTTCCCCCAGCTCCATTTCAGCCATCCGCGTTTGTGGTGGCCGGCTCAGATGGGGACACCCAACCTTCTGAAGCTGGTGACGACGGTTGTCGTGGACGGCACCGTGTCGGACCAGAGCACCAGCGAGTTCGGCATCCGCCAAATCACCTCCGAGCTCAATGCCACCAACGGGCGCGTGTTTGCGGTGAACGGGAAGAAGATTTTGATCCGCGGCGGAGGCTGGACCCCGGACATGCTGCTGCGCCGCGATCCCGAGCGTCTTCGCGGCGAGTTCGCCTACGTGCAGGATATGGGGCTGAACACCATCCGCCTGGAAGATCACCTCGAGACCGACGAGTTCTTTAATCTGGCAGACCAGAAGGGAATTCTGGTGATGGCGGGTTGGACCTGCTGTTCCCCCTGGGAACACTGGCCGAGATGGAAGCCGGCGGATTACGTCATTGCGGAGCAGTCTTTGCGCTCCCAAATCTACCGTCTGCGAAGCCATCCCAGCCTGGTCATGTGGCTCAATGGCAGCGACAATCCACCTCCTCCCGATGTGGAACAGACCTATCTGAAAGTCGAGAGTGAGCTGGCCTGGCCGAATCCCATCGTATCCTCCGCCACCGCCAAGCCCAGCAGCATCACCGGCGCAAGCGGGGTCAAGATGACCGGGCCCTACGAATACGTCGCTCCCGGCTACTGGGAACAGGACGCGACCTCGAGCACCCACAAGGAATGCAATCAGGGCGGCTGCGGTGGCGCCTTCGGCTTCAACACCGAAACCAGCATGGGTCCGGCCGTGCCGCCCAGCGAAAGCTTGCGCACCATGCTGCCCAAGGAGCACCTCTGGCCGATGGACGATTGGTGGAACTATCACGCGGGGGGTGGTCAATTCAAAAACCTGCACATCTTCACCGAGGCGCTCAACGCGCGCTACGGCCCGGCGGCCACCGTCGAGGACTACGCCTTCAAATCCCAATTGATGACCTATGAGGGCGTGCGTGCGATGTACGAGGCTTACAGCCGCAACAAGTACGTTTCGACCGGAGTCATTCAGTGGATGCTCAACAACGCCTGGCCCTGCTTGATCTGGCATCTCTATGACTTCTATCTGCGTCCCGGGGGAGGCTATTTCGGCGCCAAGAAGGCGCTCGAAGCCCTCCACCCCCTCTACGGCTACGATGACCATGCGATTTGGGTGGTGAGCAGCCAATACGAAGATGCAAAAGGCCTGAAACTCGTCACCGAAGTTCTCAATTTGGACGGGAGCGAGAAGTTTTCTCAGGAAACTGCGCTCGATGCTCCCGCCGACAGCACGCAAAAGGTCTTGACCCTGCCCGACATTGCCGACCTGACGGCGACCTATTTCGTCCGCCTGCGCCTCGAAGATGCCGCCGGAAGACTGGTCGGCTCGAATTGGTACTGGCTTTCCACGAAGCCCGAAACTCTCGATTGGGATAAGTCGAACTGGTACACCACGCCCACCCTTTCCTACGCCGACTTCACGGCACTGGCCCAGCTGCCCAAGGTTAAGCTGAATGTCACCAGCCGCAGCGAGCGCAAGGGCGAGGAGGCCACGACCCGAGTGGTGGTGGAAAATCCCGGCCGAAGCCTGGCGTTTTTTGTTCGCCTACAGGTAGAGCAAGGGGCGCAGGGGCCAGAGATTCTGCCGGTTTTCTGGGAAGACAACTACATCACCCTGCTTCCCGGGGAAAAGCGCGAGCTGAGCGCGAGGTATCGGGCGAGCGCTTTGGGGACGGCCAGGGCGAACGTTCGAGTGAGCGGCTGGAACGTGGAGTGAACAGCACCGCGACCTGGGCGAGTTTCGGCCGCGGGCCGGCACCGTCGGCTAGGCTTCCTCTGGCGGCAGCTCGAAATCGATCAAGTTGCTGCGAAAACCGCTGGTCTTCCAGGCTCCAACCCCGAGGCCGGCCGCCATCCAGATGGCTCCGAAGATTCTCGCTTTCAGGCTGAGGTTCCACCACAGGAGAAAGCAGATGATGAAGCCCCCGACGGGGGGAAGCACGTTGGCCAGGGTTTTCTTCTCTTGGTGGAGAACATAGCGCACGAAGGCTGCGGCGTTCACCCCCATAAATGCGATCAGCGCCCCGAAATTCAATAGGTTTGCACCCAGCTCGTAACCTGTGGCTTCGCCCGCAACCGCCGGCAGCAGGAAGGCGCCGGCCAGGGCCATGGCACCGACGAAGAGCACGTTGTTGCGAGGGACGTGGCGATGGGGATCTACGGCTCCAAAGAAGGACTTCGGCAGCGCACCGCTGCGTCCCATCCCATACAACAAGCGGGCTGCGCCCAGCTGGGCTCCCATTCCGGAGCCGAAGTTCGCCACCAAAAGAGTAAATCCCACGATGACAAACAGCGCACCCCAGGCACGCCCGGCCACGTAGGTGAAGGCCGTATCAACATTGGGATAGGGCTGGGAGGCGGGCCACACCAATTGAGCGGCATAGACTTCCAAGGCGGAAAGGATGCCGATCACAAGGCAAGTCAGCACGGTTGCCAGCAGGATATTCCGTCTGGGGTTTTCGGCCTCTTCCGACAGGGTGGAAATACCATCAAAGCCGATGTAGGTCAGCACCGCCACCGAGGTTCCACCGAGCACGGCTTTCAGGTGGAACGCCTGCGGATCGTAGAAGGGACGGGTGTAGAAGGCCGCACCATCATGCGGGTTGCCAAAAATGTAGCGCACGGCGGCCACGAAGAAGATGACGATGACGACACCCATGCCGGTGGCCAGCGCGGTGTTCACGCGGGCTGAGGTTTTTACACCCTGGACGTTTAAAAACGTAAACACGGCGGCAAAAAAGACGGCCCATCCCGAGTAAGGCATCGCCGGGGCGAAAACGTGGGCCTGCTGACTACACCAGATAATGCAGATCATGGGATTCAGCATGTAATCCATGACCATGCTCCATCCGGTGACGTAGCCGAGCCCGGGGTTAATCTCCTGCCCGACGTAGGTGAACGCCGATCCCGCGCTCGGATAAGCCCGCGCCATGCGGCCATAGCTGATGGCGGTAAATAGCATGGCCACCATGGCAATCAGAATGGTGGTTACGACGTGGCCGTGGCCGCGCTCACTCAAAACACCAAACACCGACATGGGAGCGACCGGCTGAATCACGATGACGCCGTACAGAATCAGATCCCAAAGCGTCAGGGCCCGGCGAAGGCGCACGGGCGCAGAACTGTTGCTAGCCACAGTTTCCATTTGGCGTATTGGATTATGTTGTCAGGAAACTGTCAACATCAAAACGATGCTTTTAGAGGGTGGGAAGTCGAAACCGGCCTGCTAGCTTCAAGATGCGTGCGCGAACCGGGAACCAACTTCCGGAAACCGGCGCTTCCGTCCTCCGGGCTAGCTCGTCGTCGGGCCCGACCTCCCCAGAGCCAATCGTCGGTTTCAAGCGGCGGGGGCGAGCAGGGGCGAACTCAGTTAGAGGATCCCTCGTTTTTCACCGTGGCGCTGGTTGCGGGCGCGGCTGGGCGGTTGTTGAAGAAGCTGTGGTCATAGAGATTGCGATACATAAGCCCCGCAATTTCTGCCGCCTTAGGGCCGAAGGTGGGCCGCCCGCCCTCAAGGAACACAACCACCACGATACGCCCCACGTCGGTATTGGCGTAGGAAGCAAACCATCCGAAGCGGGTGCCCGCGTGCGAGCAGGTTCCGGTCTTGCCCAGAATCTCTTCTTCATTAAAGTTTATGAGCAGCGGGCGCGCGGTTCCGTAGGAGACCGCTCCCGCCATGCCATCGGAGATTTCCGCGATCTGAGGAGCAATGTCCAAGCGGCGTTTGACTCGCGGCTCAAAATTGGCGACTTCCTCAGCCGTGGTGGGATGCTGCAAATAGTAGAGAATGCCGCCGTTGGCAATCGAGGAGACCAGCGCACCCAATTGCAGCGGTGTCATCGAAATCCCTTCGCCAAAAGAACACATCTTGCCCACTCCCCCGAGCGTGGCGGGGATTTCGTGCTGCGGATACGTACCCGGTTGCTCGCCCGCAAGGTTATAGCCGACCAGTTCGCCCAGCCCATATTGATGGGCGTAGTAGGCAACCTTCTCAAATCCCAATTGGCGGCCCAAGGCTTCGAAATAGGAGTTGTTCGAGCGCGCCAGGGCCGTGGTCAAATTCATATAGGAGTGGCCGCCGAGGCGGACTTCGGTGCTTTTGGTGATGATGCCTTCACTGAGGGCAGCCAGCGCAACGCTGAGCTTGATGGTAGAGCACGGCTGCGCTCCGCTTGAGAGCGCGAGTCTCTGATTCACCATGGCCAGAATGCGCCCGCTGGTGGGTTCAATGGCAACCACCGTGCCATTCATGTTGGCGAGGGCGTCGATCGCGGCTTGACGAACAATCGGGTCTTCCCCTTCCGTGATATCCCCCTCTCCGACACCTTGCGCGAACGAGCTGGTGTAGAACCGCTCGTAGTAACGACGACGATAGTGAAAGCGAGTGGACGTACTCCGGCTATGAGCCAGTCGGCTGATGCGTCTCCTCGCATGCTGGCTCTCATTGATCCGCGGCGACTTCTTTTTGGCAGCCAGAGAATGGGTGCTCACCACCGCGGCTAAACCCGGAAGGCGAACTACAACCGCGATGACTACGATCAGACAAAGGCGCGAAAGACAGTTCTTCACCACCCGAACTTCCCCCCTAGCAAAGCGGAACCCGCCCGGCGCAAGCCCTTTGGCTAAGATCCTACCGGGCTGATCTTATGAGACTTATCCTCCGTTGGCAACCAAAATTTCAGACTCGCTTGCTCCAAGGTCCCGGGTCGCGCCGGCCAAAAGTCTCATACTGCCTCTAACCTGCTGTGATTGCGAAAGTTGCCTTCCGCGGCAGCTTTCACCACCTGTCGGTAACCTTGGCTTAGTTACTCACCTAGTCAACCTAGGAACCTAGAGGGATCTTGTCTCGAGGATGCGGGCCCGACCTCGGAAAGGAGGATGCAGGAAGACCGAGAGAGCAGGGGCCTCGAGCCTGCTCTCTGCCGGTCTCTAGATTGGTTCGCTGCGCTTGCGTAGGAATGCGGGCAGGTCAAGATCGGCCTGGTCGAGATTGGCGATCATAGCGCTGCGCATGGCATCCAGTTCGGAGGTAGAGGATTCGGTCCGGGCTTCGACTTGAGCGGACTCCATCAGTATGGGCGGTGGAGAAGGAAGTGGATCGGATTCGGATTCAGGGTCGGATCGAGATTCGGGTTCAAGTTCGGCAAAACCCTCGGCGGGAAATGCGCTCTGCTCCATGCGGCGGCGGCGGACATCGGAATCCTTGAAACCGGTGGCGATCACCGTAATCTTCACTGCGTCTTTCATCCTGTCCTCCATAACCGCGCCAAAGATTATGTTGGCGTCCTCGTGAGCGGCGCTCTGGATGATGGTGCAGGCTTCTTGCACCTCGGCCAGCTTAAGGGAAGCCGAGCCGGTGATATTAATGAGAATGCCACGAGCTCCGTCGATCGCTCCTGCCTCGAGCAAGGGCGAAGCGATGGCCTTTTGCGCGGCTTCGGTGGCACGGCGCGCGCCATTGGCGGTGGCCGTCCCCATCACGGCATAGCCCATACCCGCCATAATCGCCTTCACGTCGGCAAAGTCCCGATTGATAATCCCAGGAATCGTGATGATGTCGGAGATCCCTTGCACGCCTTGGCGCAAGATGTCATCGGCCACCCGGAATGACTCAAAGAAACCCGCGTCTTGGGCAACCGCCAAGAGCTTTTCGTTCGGGATTACGATGGTGGTGTCGACCGACTCCATCAGCTCGGCGATGCCGCGTTCCGCCTGTGCCATTCGGCGTTTACCTTCGAAGGCAAAGGGCTTGGTCACCACGGCCACCGTCAGGGCACCCAGTTCGCTGGCCAGAGAGGCGATGATTGGAGCTGCGCCGGTGCCGGTCCCGCCCCCCAGACCGGCGGTCACGAAGAGCATGTCGGCGCCCTCGAGCGCTTCGATGATTTTGTCGGAGTCTTCGAGCGCGGCCTTGCGGCCCACCTCAGGATTGGCCCCGGCGCCCAAGCCATTGGTCAACTTGACCCCCAGCTGGATCTTCATGGGCGCACGCGACAGGCGCAGAGCCTGAAGATCGGTATTGGCAGCGATGAATTCGATGCCTTCCATGCCGGCATCGATCATGCGATTCACGGCGTTGCCGCCGCCCCCGCCCACACCGATGACCTTGATCTTGGCGTCGTTGCGAGCTTCTTCGTTGAAGCAGATGCGAATGTCATTTTCTTTTTTCATATCATCCCCTGTTTCAAGCGTTGCGCCCCGCACCGGCGGCCTCGCGCCGGAAGCGGGTGCGCCGAAAACCTAAGCTCCCCTCTTGGCAAACCATCCCAGCAAGCGCGCACTCCAGCGCTTATCCTCGACGCCCCGGGCAATGCGCGAACGGTGCCCGTAATAGACCATGCCCAGCACGGTCGCGTACTCGGGGTCCGCCAGGGTCGAAGGCATCTTTGCCAGCGGAGTCGGCCATGACAACCGCACCGGGCGGTGGAGTACGGATTCAGCCACGTCCAGAATTCCAGCCAGACGCGAACCTCCTCCGCTCAAAACGATGCCGCCGACGCAAACCTCGAGCGTGCCGCTTTGCC
>JASHSL010000343.1 GCA_030040855.1 Terriglobales bacterium | reverse complement strand
CCCGTCCTGCTCCACCCTAACACGTTCTAGATGAGATGTTTGAAACTGGAGCGCGATGCACAAAGTACTACCAATGCCGACCGGTCGGTCTTCAATCAGGCGATCGCAACCGGGGAGCCGCGGTCGACCTGGTAATACCATGGTTGGGTTTGCTCGCCCCTTTCTCGGTGATACCATTGTCGGGCTTTCCCCCGCTTGGGAATAGGGGGATCGCGCAGCGCGAGGAATGTCGCGACGAGCCAAAGCACGCGCCTTGTTCCTGCTCGCCATCGCCTTACTTGGCTTTTGCGGGTTTGCTACCTATCTCTCCTTCTTCTATTTCAGATCCGGGGAGCGATGGGTCACGCATACTCAGGAAGTACGTGCCGTTTTAGGTGATCTCGAAGCCACGGTCTCGGCGGCGGCACGCTTGAGAATGAGCTACCTGATCGCCGGCGACGATTCCGATCTGACCGAGTACCGAGCGGCTGCTTCCCGCGTTGATGAGCAAATGCAAGAATTGCGGGCGCTGACCAGCGATAACCACGATCAAATCGAACGTTGTGACCGCTTTCGATCCATCACCAACCTACGTATGCAGGCCTGGGAGGATTCCATCGCGCGGCGGCAACAGGGCCGGTCGGTGGAGCTCGCTAGCCTCTTGCGGCAGAACGTGGACTCCGCTTCCCAAGGCGCGGCGGTCGCCCAAGACATTCGGGCGGAAGAGACTCGCTTGCTGGGACAAAGGAGGCAAGCCGCGCAGCAACGCTTTTTGCTGGCAAGCACGCTCGTGCTGGCGAGCTTCTTCTTGGCCCTGATTCTGCTCTATCTTTACCATCGTTTGTTGAGCGTGGAACTGAACGCGCGAGAGCAGGCGGAACAAACGGCGCGCGCGGCTTATCTGCGCGAAGCCGAACTACGGAGAAGCGAGGAACGCTTTCGGCTGTTTGTCGAAGCGGCCGAGGATTATGCGATTTTTCTGCTGGATAGGCAAGGCGTGGTCAGCAGCTGGAATCGGGGAGCCGAGCGACTAAAGGGCTACGCAGCTTCGGAGATTCTCGGCAAACACTTTTCCTGTTTCTACCCCGAGGAAGATGTGTGCCGTGGGAAGCCGCAGCAGCAGCTCGAGGTGGCAGCCGCTGAGGGTCGCGTCGAAGACGAAGGTTGGCATGTTCGCAAGGATGGCTCGCGGTTCTGGGCTAATGGAGTCATCACCGCCATCGGAGACGATCAAGGCAAAGTGATCGGGTTCACCAAGGTTACGCGGGATTTTACAGAACGAAGGCGGGCCGAAGAAGCGATTCAACGAACCAATACCGAGCTCTCCGCCGAGGTGGCCGAAAGGAAGTCGGCCGAGAAGCGATTGGCCCTTTCGGAACAATCGCTGCGCGGTCTTTCTCTGCACTTGCTGCGCGCACAGGATGAGGAGAGGCGACGCATCGGCAGAGATCTCCATGACAGCTTGGGGCAGTACCTGACAGCCTTGAAGATGAAACTCGATTTGCTCCAATCGGCCCTGGCGCGAAGTCCCAACGGCGTCGACCAGGAGCTCACCCAATGCGTTCGCCTGGCCGAAGACGCCGTCAAAGAAGTCCGCACCATGTCCTATCTCTTGTACCCTCCCATGCTGGAAGAAATGGGACTGAGATCGGCGATACCGTGGTACCTTGAGGGGTTTTCCCAACGTAGCAACATTCAAACCACGTTCGAAATCAGTCCCGACTTCGGTCGGCTCCCGACTGACGTGGAGCTGAGCTTGTTTCGCATCCTGCAAGAAGGTTTAACCAATGTGCATCGGCACTCGGGAAGTTTGACGGCAACCATTCGACTCTTCCTGGGGGAGGGAAAGGTCTGTCTGGAGATCAAGGACACGGGAAAGGGAATTCCTGCAGCGTTTCTGGAACCATCGAACGAAGATGAGATGGGTTCCTCAGGCATCGGGCTGCGAGGTATGCGCGAGCGTATGCGCCAACTGGGAGGCAAACTCGAGGTGTTTTCAACCGAACATGGAACCACCCTCGTGGCCAGCATTCCGGTTGCCGAGTGGTTCACGACAATGTCCAAGTCCGCCTAGCGTTGACGGGTACGATTGACGACCGTCGAGGCCAAGGGATGGCGGGGAAGATTCTGCTCCGAGGCACACTTGTGGCCGCCAGAACAGTTGGTGTGCCGCCAGGGCTTCTAACCCGGTCTCATCGTCCGCAGATCCTGTCCGGTCATCTCCTTCGGCTCCGGAATGCCGAGCATCCCCAACATGGTGGGCGCGATGTCGCGCAGGGAGCCGTTGGGCTTCAGGGTGAACTGTTTACTGTTTTCCGAAACGACGATCAAGGGAACCGGATTGGTGGTGTGCGCCGTGTGCGGACCTCCGCTGACGGGGTCGACCATCATCTCGGCGTTGCCATGGTCGGCAGTAATGATCATGGCGCCGCCACGCGCGCGAACCGCCTCGTCGATTCGCTGCAAGCAGGCATCGACCACCTCGACGGCTTTCACCGTCGGCTCGATTTTACCCGAGTGGCCGACCATGTCCGCGTTGGCGAAGTTGGCGATAATGACATCGAAGGCGTTGTCGTTCGCGGCCTTAACTACGGCATCGGCGATACCGGCCGCGCTCATCTCCGGTTTTAGATCGTAGGTGGCCACCTTTGGGGAAGGCACCAGGATCCGGTCTTCTCCGGGGAACGGCTGCTCGACTCCTCCATTGAAGAAATAGGTCACGTGCGCATACTTTTCCGTCTCCGCGACGCGCAGGTTGCGAAGGTTCGTCTGCGCCATGACATTGGCTAGGATGTTATCGAGGGGTGTCGGAGGAATCACCACCGGGAGCGCGAAATTCTTGTCGTAACGGGTCATGCATACATAGAAGAGACTCCTGGGCACGCGGTCCCGCGGCAGAACGGAATCCAGATCTTCCGCACCCGGCAGATCCCTCCCCGCCTCGGGGTTGAGACCGCTGTTGCGTGCCAGAGCCCGGGTAATCTGGCGCACCCGGTCGGCGCGGAAGTTAAAACAGATGCAGGCATCGTCATCGCGGATCGTGGCCCGGGGCTGTTCGCGGGTGTCGGTACAAATAAAGGGAACAATAAACTCGTCGGTTACCCCCTGGTTGTAGGCATCCTTCACCCCTTGGACCGCGGAGAGGTACTTTCCTGCGTTGCCATCGCCGTACACCATGGCGTTGAACGCCTTGGCGATGCGCTCCCAGCGGCGATCGCGATCCATGGCGTAATAGCGGCCGCTTACCGTCGCAATCTTGCCACAATTCAATTCGCGCCTCTTCTGTTCGAGCTGTTCGAGAAATCCGGCGCCACTCGTAGGCAGCGTGTCCCGGCCATCCATAAAAGCATGCACAAACACCCGCTCGACTCCATTCTGCTTGGCCATTTTCAGGAGTGCGTACAGGTGGGTCTGATGCGAATGCACTCCACCGTCGGAGACCAAGCCGAACAGATGCAGACGCCGTTCTTCACCGCGTGCGTGTCGCATGGCATCGAGCAGCACCGGCTGGCGGAAGAACTCACCACTTTGAATCATCAGATCGATGCGAGTGATGTCCATGTGCACGATGCGCCCAGCCCCGATGTTGAGATGTCCGACCTCGCTGTTGCCCATCTGCCCCTCGGGCAGGCCCACGTATTTGCCGCTGGTGTGAATCAGGACGTTTGGGTAATCGCGCAGCAGACGATCATAGGTCGGTTTGCGGGCCAGCGCGATGGCGTTGGCCTCGACTTCTCTGCGATAACCCCAACCATCGAGAATGATGAGAATGAGAGGCTTGGGACGCGTCATGCTACGCATCGCTCCTCAGTTAAGACTGACAGAAAGGGTGGTTCCACCATCACCCCGCAGTTTCGCGCCGGATTCACCGTGCCGGCGTGAAGTGTAGATGGGACTCTGCGTCATGGCAGCCGCAAGAGGCGGCATCTGGCACGGTCGCACCTCCCCGTCTCGATCATTGCGGGTTCTGCAGGTTCGGGGGAGGGCTCGAGGGCTGGGCCTTGCCTCCCTGCCGATCCTCTTTCACCATGTCTTCCACCCTCTGCATCACCACATCCACCTGCTTCTCCATGTGTCGGTAGGAAACTTGCATGGCCTCCTGTGTGATCTGCGGCATTTGGGCGATGAGCTTTTTGCCTGTGGGCGATTGATAGAAGGCAATCATGGCGTCTACGTCGGATTGGTTGAGGTGCTTCTGATAGACCGGGATCATGTCGTCGAGCATGGCATCGAGCGGCATGTCTCTCAAGACCTCCTCGGAAATCCGGTTCATCTTGGCCAGTTCGGCTGCGGTGATTTGCGGATACCGCTCTCTAATAGTCTTAGCCGTCATGCTCTGCATTTGCTCGACCATCGAATTCATCATCCGGTGCGTCTGCTCGCGGACTTCCATGACCGCAAAGAGCCTCTGGATTTGTTCGCTCGTAGCGGGAGCATCGCCCGCGACCGAGACGGTTACCTGAGCCAGAGCCACGGGCATCGAAATCCCCAAAAGGATTGCAGCGAGACCGTTCGTTTTCATTGTGCTCCTATCTCCTGACAGCCTATCAAAAGCGCTGCCAAAAACGCGAGAACCAGGAGTTAACCTGGCCTTCTGCCAACCCCGTTTCTTGGCTCGGCAGGATCGACATCGCTACTTGGGTTGGTTCCCTGGGAATTTCCGCTCTTGCCCTCGATCTGCCGCTGTTTTACATTCGGGTTGCGATGCTGAACCGCACCAGCACCCTGGAGGTCGGCTCACGGGCACCTGAATTCTCGCTCGCAGCAGCCAACCGCGAGGGAGCGTTCTCGCTTTCCCGCCTAGTCGCTCAGGGAAGGGTCCTGGTGGAGTTTCTGCGCGGGACCTGGTGACCCAACTGCCGAAAGCGCATGGCTCAGTTTGAGCCATTCCAGAATGAAATCGCACAGGCAGGGGCGCAACTGGTTTTCATCGCCGCAGAGAAACGCAGTGGTATCTTCAGACCGGCGAAGTTTCTGGCCGAGCATCCGGTTTCTTTCCCCTTCTTGCTGGACGAAGATCGCAGCGTGACCAAGGCCTACGGGCTCTATCATCGCTTGGGACACGACGCGATTCATATCGCGCACCCGGCGACGCTGGTCATTGACGGCGACGGTGTTGTGCGCTTCCTCTATCGCGGGGCCAACCAAAACGATCGCATTCCCGTGGCAGCGGTTCTGGAGGTGCTCAAGGGATTGGCGATCGCAGAAAGCGGCAGATAACAAGGCCCTTCCTCGACCCACCAGGGCAAACGGCTGGTCCCGACCGCCATGCTCGAAGCCGGGCCGATGCCAAACTCCGCCACCCATCGGAAGCTACACCAGCCGACTTCATCGTCCCCTCGAAGGCAGTGCCGATCGGCTTTTCCCGCCTACGGCCGTAACAGTGCCCGACAACCTTTTTCCGCGTCGGGGCCCCTAAGATCACAAGCGGTGCCCCGCCGTTCTTGAGCGGGACAGGTCGGCCATCGCACAGGCGAGAGAATTGCCGCAGCCACTGTGAACCAACTTGGTGCCGCCCGGCTTCCGTTCCCCAGGATCTATGTCATCATGCCTGTGGCTCAGGAAGATCCGTAAGGCTAGCTCTTCGTCGGCCCGTCGGTCCATTGCCCTGGACTGCAGGTGTCAAGGTTGCGCTAGGGAGACAAAAGGCTGCCGATCGTGCAAGGGCCGTTTCGTTCCCGGGCCAGTTCGAGGGATGTGATCGAGGAATGGATTGGGCAGAATGGAGAGGAGGATCTGTGAAGCAGCTTCTGGTACTGATGTCCGCAATTCTGCTGTCCGGGGTGGCGCTCGCAGAAGACAGCGTTTCGTTGCCAGCGGGCACGACGCTAAAGGTCAAGTTGGAGAATGATCTCGCCACCCTTTCGAACAAACGCGGGGATTCTTTCTCCGGCCGTGTTACCGAGGCGGTGGTTGTTGGCGGAAAGACGATCGTTCCCATCGGCACCACCGTCGAGGGCCGCGTCACCCAAGCGAGCAACCCCCGCCGAATCCAGGGCAAACCGACGATTGGAATCTTTCCCGAAGCGCTGGTCATGCCGAGTGGCGAGCGCTATATGCTAAACGCCCGCCTGGTGGATACCAGCATTGGTCATGGCACCGACGTAAACGAGGAAGGGCAGTTCAAAGGAAGCGGACACGACGGCAAGGACTTGACGGAAATTGGCATGGGGACCGGCGGCGGGATGCTGATCGGCGGATTGGCCGCCGGCGGCAAAGGTTTGCTGATCGGCGGTGCGGCAGGTGCGACGGCGACCGTGGCCCATTGGCTGAGCAAGAAAAAGTTCGCAACGCTGCCAGCGGGAACAGAATTGGTGATGGAGGTCAGCCGCCCCCTGGAGATGCACGAGGCGCGAGCTGGCCAGTAGACGCGGCGCTGGTTGGCGCTTGCCGTCTTTGGTCGTGCCGGGTTTCAGCTCGGGATCAGGCGGCACCCCTCCCTGCCCTGCCTAGAGGGCCTGCGCCGCCAAGTCTGGCTCGCTCAGCAATCGGAGCTCGAGCCAACCTTGGAGCGGCAGTGCATCGACCGGCAGGCGATTTTGCCAGATGCTGAAGCGCAGGCGCAGCTTGGTGGCAACCGGTGGTGAAGACGGCTCGCCAGCGGCTCCGAAGGATGCGACCGGCGTCGCCAGCAGCCATGACAGCGGCAGCTTCAACTCGAAGTTGCGGGCGAAGGCGATCTTTACCTCCGGCTTGGCTTTGTCGGAACTGGCCAGCGGTTTCTCGTCCTCGGGGGCGCTGACTTGCCAGGATTGCATTGTTCCCGCCTCGATTCGCGCCTCCACCCGCAGCGCGCGACGCGGACGCGCCGCGTTCGGAGCCCAGGATTCCAGGTTCACGATCAACTCGAAATCCTTCTCGTGCGGTTTTTCAATGAAGTCCAGACGGCCATATACATTGTTCTCGTCGATGCCGGCATAAACCGAATCGATGAGAAAACGCTTGCCGTGCATGGCGGCGGCGCGCTGATCGGCTCGGTAAATGGCCGCTCCCATCCATTCGAAATATCTCACCATATCTCCGGTGACCCGGGGATGGATATACGCGGTCTGAGGACTGAACTCCGGCCGGGGAAGGCCGGCGGTGATGGGCTGCGCCAGAGCGTCAGGGGGATTTGCGCCCAGGGCTTGGTAAACATTCGATAAGTGCTTGCGGTAGAGTTCGTCGAACTCGCGATCATTTGCCGAATGATGCTCGGGACCGTACCACCAGTTCCAATCACTGCCTTCGGCGATGAGCAGTTCCTCAAAGGCGAGCTGCTGTTGGGGCTCGCTCGCGTGCCTCGCCGCCTGCGCGTAGAAATTGCGCGCATGATAGAGGTAATCCCACGATTTGTTATCTTCCGCTGCGCCGATCCATACATTGAAGTTGGCGTTGATCCAGGAACCCGGCACTAGGGCCGTCAGCTTCGCGAAATCGTTCTGGCGGGCGATAGCTTCCGAGACGGTAACTGCTTCGACCCCGGCCTCCCGCTCGAGAGCACCGTAAAAACGACGCAGGAACTCACGCCCCGAGCGCGGATAATATTCCCACGCGTTTTCGCCATCGAGGATG
>JASHSL010000031.1 GCA_030040855.1 Terriglobales bacterium | reverse complement strand
TACGTACATTGCAATTCAATCATCGCACCTGGGCGCACTATGCGCAAGGGGAGCCACCGGCATGGCAATTTGGCCGCTTCTAGGGGGTATGTACCAGGTAGTACATAGCACTCAGCATTGTTAACTGGTTGAGCGCAACGCGTGGGGGTCAAACGAAATTGCACTGAAGGCGCAGCCGACCAACAGCGCAGGATGACTCATCCAGGGGGGCAGAATTTGTGCCGTGGAGTCAGGGAGTTGTGAAGGCTGTGCCTGGCGCTGTGCCCGTGCTTGCTCAACGTAATTGGCAAACCTCTCACAGAGAATGGTCGCCGCGTTTGTTGCGGCGAGGGGAGCGCCGACGAAAAGCATGCTTTTTGCTTTTCGGCCGAGCGTGCACCTACGCGAGCCTACCTATGGGTGGCCTTGGCGGCAGCTTCCCGCTGGTGTGGGAGTGCTTGCAAAAACGGTTTCCAAGAAATGGGCGCGGCCATAGCCCCGCGGGTTCGCAACCGCATGGACCGCACATCGGGTTGATCACCCAATGTGCCGCGGTATTGCGCTGATTCTGTTGAATTGAAAATGGATTGTCCGTGTTCTGTCCGCGTCTCAGTTACCAGCCGAGAACAGGCGGAACTTGGCAGTTGTACCGTGCTGGGCGAAACCTGGAGTGGCGTGCCTCAGCTTCCATTACTTCTTTGAAAATTGGGCCCTCGCCCCATGGTGTCACGGGCATCTCTTGATCGACACCGACTTGTTGCGGTTGCTGTTGCTGTTCAGGTTCATCCATTTCCTTCAAGATTCGCGCATATTCCGCATTACAGGATTTGCAGCCGTGCCGATGGCATTGAAGATCGTACTCATGCGCGGGAGCCGCATTTTTACTGAGCATTTGTGTATCGTGTTCCGATAGATCTTCCCCAGCCATCAGTTTGGTGATTCGCTTGAGAAATTTCGATCCGCGCGGTTTGCAAACTCGCGGCTTGCGATCTGGCCCACGTCGACGTGCGGGCTGATTGGTCCTGCGCGTCGATTCGACGCCACCCACCTTTCGGGCGCTTCCTCCTGGAGTGGTAGTACCGGGACGTCCAGGGCAGTGGTCTGTGGTGCGGCGTGGCATCTGGCGAGTGGTGCGGCAATGCTTCGTTGATTTTGCGCTGCGTTGCGCTGAGAGGCTTTTCTGATCAGCTTCAGGAGTGTTGAGCACCCGTTGAGCAGCCCTCAGAAGCCATTGGGGCGCAATAGCTAAGAGCTGACGTGGCGCTAGGCTAGCGCCTAGTCATTCATCGAAAGGGTCCCACTGCGGCGCTTGCGGTTGCGGGCCGGGCGCGGTTGGATTGGCGAATCGCGGATCTGTGGCGTAGGTGCGGGCGGATTCGCGGCAATCGTACTCGATTGCCTCGGGATTTAGGCCACAGTTGCGAATCTAGGCCTTGCAGAGGCAACAGAAGCCATGCGGATGGTATTTAGCATGCCGGATGTTTAGCAGTGATCGCGGATTCATGCGGCGTGGGCGGCGATCTTTCGCTCCGAATTGGCGGCCGTGCGGAAGCATGCTTCGGGCGGGGCCCGCTGACCCATTACCTTGTCACAAGATTGGGAAGTATCTGCGCTTTAACTGGAGCGAAGTGCAGGAGTGGATGAGGAGGCACAGCGATGAGAACACAGAAGGGATGCATCAGAAAAAACCACGGCGCATGGTACGCACTCTACCGGGAAGATAGGCTAGTTGATGGTGAGGTCAAGCGGAAATTAGTGGCCAAGAAATTGGCTAACGTATGCGAGAGGTATCGACAAGAGTCAGATGTGAAGCCACTGTTGCAAGAGCTGATGGCATCGGTGAACACCAGCAAGGTGGATGCCCACGCCACCATGACATTGCGGCAATTTGTTGAGACAGTATGGCTGCCCACCTGCAAGAAAGAGGTGGCATTGGCGACCTATGAGAACTACTCCGGCATTAGTCAGCGGCATTTGCTGCCCAGATTGGGGCACATGCCACTACGGGATGTGCGACCGGCTGATGTGCTCAGAATGCTCACCGATATGCAGAACGATGGAGTGGGCTGGAGAACCATCAGATATTGCAAGGGCATTGGCTCTGCGATCTTCTCTAAGGCACAGGTTCTCTATGGTCTGGTGAATGGCAATCCATTCGGTGGGAAAGCAGTGCTACCCAAACGCAAGGGGAGAGCCAAGGTGAAATCGTGTCCCACAATGCAGACGGTGTGGAATATGCTCCACACTCTGACAGGGCATCCCAAGGCCAGCGCTGCTATTGGATTGGCTTACCTCGGTGGGCTGGTGCCCAGCGAGATCTCCGGCGCTAGGTGGGAAGAATACTCCGGCGTTACCTTGTTGGTTTGCCGGTCGAGGTACAAGGGTGTCGAGGGAGAGACGAAAACGGCGTACCGTAGTGCACCCATTCCCATCTGTGAGCCACTGCGGCAAATCCTAGAAGAGTTGCGAGAAGCTGATGGGAATCCCAAGTCAGGTCCGATTCTGCGGGAAGTGAACAGGAAAACGAGGGCAGTTGTGCCAGCAGATCTCAACAATCTCAATCGCAGAGTGATTGCACCAGCATTGCACAAGGCTGGGATTCCCTGGGACGGTTATCGTTCACTGCGGAGAGCTGCAGCCACGGACATCACGAGTGCACATGCTGGCTTGGCAGCCAAGGGACTGCTGAGGCATGGCACGGTTGCCACTACGGACAGGGTGTACATCCAAACCGTACCGGCAGCCACCCAGAATGCGGTTGATGAGTTGGGACGTGCATTTCTGGATTGCGGCGCAACTGTTGAGCAACTGTTGAGCAGCACTCCAAAGGAACATCAGTTAACTAACTGATTCTAATGGAGGGGCTGGCCAGAATCGAACTGGCGACCTAGCGGTTAGGAACCGCTTGCTCTATCCTGCTGAGCTACAGCCCCCTCAATGAGTTACAGCTACTGTGTCCCACAATTGTCCCACATCCTGGTTTGCTCTGCCGCATATTCACGCTCGATCGCCGCCCGGCCACCTTGGGAACCTAGGGTGTGATTTCTTGCGTGGTCACGGCGGCGGATCAACGAGATCGTTCGCACTGCCCTAAGACCAAATCAGCAAGTTTGGTTCCCCAGATCGGGAGCCGTGTCATGCTGCTCGCGGCACCGGACTTATGTGGTTACCAGTTTTTCCCCTGCTGACTTGTACCGCGCACACAGAGCGCACGAATACCTTTGTCCTTTGCGTCGCCTCTTTTCATCGATTTCTGTCCCGAACCTCCTGCTCCCACTCGTGGCAAGGTGAAGGGGGCCCACCCCGGGCTGCCCGGGGGATTGTAGGGCGCGACCCAGAGCCGACGATCAGCCGTAAGCGGTCCCTGGAGCGAAAAAGGATATGTCCCATCAGAACCTAAACTATAAAGCTCAGCACAGGTTGGTAAGCGTGGGTCAGCCTGTCTGGGGAATCCGCTCGAAGCCGAACGCGATTCCGGTCTGAAGCCGAACACCATTCCGTTGTAATTCCGAACAGCATTCCGGTCTGAAAGCGAACACCGTTCCGCTGGGAAGAGAAACAGTTTGTGTCCTCCACCGGAATGGCGTTCGGCTTGGAGCGGAATGTTTTCCACAAGCGAAGAGCAGGAGGGGCAGCGACCGCTGGACAATCACCCGGCATTGAACTCCACGAGCGAAGGAGACGAGGGTGCCGGCCAGGAGAAAGTCCATGCGGAAGATCAAAGAAGTTCTGCGGTTACGGTTCGAGCTGGGGTTAGGGCAACGACAGATCGCGCGTAGTTGCGGGATCGGGCTGGGCACGGTGCATGACTATTTGCACCGAGCGACAGTGGCCGGGATCGGCTGGCCGTTGCTCAAGGACCTCGGTGAAGAGGAACTGGAAAGCAAGCTGTTTGGAAACCAACCCCGCGCGGGTGTGCAAGCGGCAGCGCCATCACGGCCACAACCGGATTGGAAAGGGATTCACGAGCAGCTGCGGCAACATCGCCATCTGACCCTGCAGTTGCTGTGGCAGGAATATCGCCAGGCTCATCCCGAGGGCTATCGCTACAGTTGGTTTTGCGAGCGCTATCAGCAATGGCGACGGCGCCTGGACGTAGTGTTGCGCCAGGAGCACAAGGCCGGAGAAAGGATGTTTGTCGATTGGGCGGGCGATCAATCGACATTATGCCTCCGGTAGCTACATCATTGAAAATCCACGTGCAACTGGGTTCCAACTTCGAATAGCGAAAGCCGCTGTGCTGAGGTCATTCCCGTTCAAATAATCCAGCTAAAGGAAGTGTATCGACGTCACGCTCGAGACTTTGCCGCTTTCTTAGTTTTTGCACTGCTTGCACGACGCTTGCACAAGAGAGGTCTGCCGCCTGAATTCGCCAGGGTGCCCCGGGCACGATCTGTGTTGCCGGCAATACTTTGAACTCGATCAGGCGCCGAATCAATGTAGCACTGACTCCTAATTTCTTGGCTGCAGCGTCTTGGTTGAGGACAGTGCCTTGCATGCTTTCATCTGCGTGGAAACAAGGGATATTGTGGTAAGACCGCACAGAACGAATTCTTGCTTCGTTCCACGTCTCCCCGGTTCCGGTCCTGATGCGGAGACGATTCAGAGTAAGGGCAATCTCGATATCGGGATACGAGGCACTCATCTGACGAATGATGTCGATTGCATGCAATGGCGTTTGCCTGCTGTTCTGCCCGCTCTTATGCCTTGGCACGCGTATCTCGCTGTGTCGTCCGCCAGTCCAGTGAATGACCAAAACAACTTCGTTCATCTCTTCGTCTACATCGGTCACGATCTCATGGATCAAGATATCGACGATCCGTTGGCGAATGCGCGAATCAGTAGATGGTGCGTGCCAGATAACGGCAAGGTTATCCGCAAGCCACAAGAGCTGATCACGTTCTGCTGTGGGTACGGCAGTTGATTGATTCTTTGCCTTATCGAGATCGTCTTCCAGGCGCCGAACGTGCATGAGTGCTGCGTTCCAACGATTTTCTAGTTCTGAGGCGACTAATCGATTGTCTGGATCCACGGCCTCGTAACGGCGGCATGCAAGCCGTGCTTCGTATTTTGCCTGTTCCAGCTCCATCTCCAGTGCGCGAATGCGGCCACTTTGTTGCTGCTGCAACTGCTCGTTGGCTTGCAATGCCGCATCAATGGCATGGGGCTGGACAACTTGAAGAATCTCTGCCGACACGGCCTGCTCCGGCAGTCTTCCTGAAACGGTAATGCATTGCTTCATTTCGTTTAGACATTGGTAGCGGACCACGCGCCTTTCCGCTCCTAAATAGCGAACTCCTAGCATATGCCCACAGCGGCGGCAGCGAAGCTTACCTGCGAGCAAGCTCTTTCCACCGCGGCCTGATTGAGCTGACATCCGCGAGTTCATGTGAGCGTTCCTCGCCAGGAGCTCCTGATTGCGCTCAAAGTCGTTCCACGAAATGTATCCCGGATGATGATCGTGAAGCAAGACTGTACAGTCCTTTAAGGCTTTCTTATGACCTTCACTCTTGTGAGCGCGACCGTTGTGGAGAACAGTACGAGATTCGGTTTTTCCATACGCATAGGTTCCCGCATAGCAAGGATTTTTTATTATCGACAGAATCGTGTGCTTCTGCGGAATCACCCATTGTGGTTTGCGATCGCCGCGGTAGCCGATGCTGGGTAAAGTAATGTTTTCCACACGGCACCAGAGGAATACCTGACGAGCGCTACCTAGCTCTGCGAACTTTTCAAGTACTAGTCGGATCGCGTTCTGTACACGCAAGTCAGGATCGAGCTCGATGCTCCCATCTTCGCTCCAGCAGAATCCGACTGGCAGTCGGAACTGATACTCGCCGCGTTGCGCTTTCTGCCGGATCGCCTCCAAGGAGCGCTGGCGTAGCACATTCAGTTCGAATTCGCTCATTGAGCCGCGTAGGCCCAAAAGGAGCCGATCGTTACCGAGTCGTGGATCGTAAATACCCTCAGGATCAATGAGCAGTGAACCGACCAATGCACACAGGTCGATCAGATGATGCCAATCACGACCATTTCGCGCAAGACGAGAGGCTTCTAGACAAAAGACGGCTCCTACCGTCCCGGCACACACTTCGGCAACCAAGCGTTGGAAGCCGGGGCGCTGCACCAGGCCCGAGCCGGAACGTCCAAGATCATCGTCGATCGTTTCGACCTCAGTGAAACCTTGTTGACGTGCGTAATCAGCGAGCTTGTACTGACGCAGTTTGCTCTCTTGGTGATGGAGTACTTGCGCGGGCGTCGATTGCCGCACATAAACGAGGGCCCGTCGTTGCAGATGTTCGGTGGTAAGTTTGCTCGTCATCGCCTCTCCTCTGCGTCCAGAGTCTGCGACGCCTTAAGCAGCAAGTCAGCCAGCGCACGTGTGAGCTCTGCCTGCTTTTCTGGTGTCGCTTTTACAGGAGTGCTAACGAGAGTCATGCTGTCATGAAACATAGTGATCTGAGGATTAACGATTCTTCTTCGCTCCATTGAAAACAGCTCCCTCCACTGAAGAGTTCGCGCCCGAGGCATCGCGTGCGTCACATCCGGTGTGCAACGATGAGTGTAGAGCAGTCAAGAATGAGCGAAGGTGATCAAGAACCGAGACTGCCACCATCGGCGGTCCAGATGAGAAAGACGAGCAGGCGACAGCATCTGTCATCCAGATTGGAATCGCAGTTGTCTCGCCATTTGGAAGTTCACAGATGAGCAAGTTCCGACCACTGCGCCGTACGACATTCAGAGACTTTCCATACCATGAGATCCATTGATAGTGGATGGTCACGTCTCTCAAACTATAGGTACTATGCGGTTGGCGCTGGGGCGACGATTCCCGTCTATGACGCAACGAGCGGTGAGGCGTGGCCGGCCTCGCTGTTTGTTGCGGTGCTGGGCGCCAGTAGCTACACCTTCGCAGAGGCCACGCGTGACCAGCAACTGGAAGCTTGGATTCAAGCGCACATCCACGCGCTGGAGTTTTTCTCTCCGCCGCTCACCCATGACAACTTGCGTGGCGCAAACTACTTCGAGCCAGGAGGACCGCACTCATGCTGAACCAGCCGATGATCGACAAGCTGCTGGCCATGCGGTTGCATGGCATGGTCGAGGCCCTGAAAGCGCAAGAACAAGATCGCACGGTGCACGAGCTGAGTTTCCTGGAACGATTCG
>JASHSL010000342.1 GCA_030040855.1 Terriglobales bacterium | reverse complement strand
ACTACGTCTTCCCCAAACGCGCGCTTAACGAACTCGCTGTTCGCGAACAGGGCAGTCGCCTCGGCCAGCGTTTTGGGCACGCGATGGACTTCCGTTGCCCGATAGAGGTCGCCCGAGATCGAGGCAGGGGGATCTACCTTCTGGGCGACGCCATCCAATCCCGAAGCCAGCACGGCGGCAATCGCCAGGTACGGGTTGCAGTCGGCCCCGGGGATCCGGCATTCGATGCGAAGACTCTGGCCTTGGCCCACAACCCGGAACCCGGCCGTGCGGTTATCGTGGCTCCACGCGATGCGCGTTGGCGCCCAGGACCCCTCCACATAGCGCTTGTAGGAATTCACCGTGGGCGCGTAGAACACCATGACTTCCGGCACGTGACGAATCCAGCCCCCCAGGAACCAGCGGAACAGGCTCGAACACTTGACCGGGCCAAATTGCTCGTCACCCACAAAGGCGTTGACCCCATCTCGCCATAAGCTGAGATGAATGTGACAACTGGATCCGGCCTGGGCGGTGGCCACTTTCGCCATGAAACTTACGCTGATGCCCATCTGCTCCGCCACTTCTTTCAGACACTGTTTGTAGATGGCATGACGGTCCGCCATCTCGAGGGCTCCGGCATAGCACACATTGAGTTCGTGCTGCCCGGTGCCGAATTCCCCCTTGGAACTTTCGACCGGAACTCCCGAAGACTTGAGATGATGGCGCACCGCCGCGGTGAAACTTTCATTGCGTGTACCTTGCAGAATGTGGTAGTCCTCCGAATACCAGCCTGCCTCTTCCAATCCCGCGTAGCCCCGTGCCGCCGCCTCGCGATAGCTGTTACGGAACAAGTAGTATTCCAGTTCGGAGGCCACGACACTCGTCAGCGACAGCGCCTGTGCCTGTGCCACTTGCCGTCTCAAGACCGAGCGCGGCGCGACCGGGAGAAAATTCCCTGTCTTCTCATTCTTGACATCACAAAGAACCAGGGCAGTTTTCTCGATCCAACTCGCTAAACGCAAGGTGTCCCGGTCCGGCACCAGATGAAAGTCGCCATAGCCTCGCTCCCAGTTGGCAAACCGGTAGCCGCCGACGGGTGTCATCTCCATATCATTTGCCAGTAAGTAATCGCAGGCGTGGGTGCCGTGGTCGCATACGTTTTCGAGGAAGACTTCGCCATCGAAGCGTTTGCCGAGCAATCGGCCGTAGTGATCGGTGAAGGCGACGATCACCGTCCGAACTTGATCATGCTGAACCAGTTCTCTGAGCTCTTCGACGCTCAACATCCGGGCCGATTGGGCTTTGGTTCGAGGCAACGGATCACCAGTCACAATGGTAATATGCGCGCCGCGCCGCCGATAGCGGAAAGCGCCCTTATTCTGTACTGGCTGAACACTCCTATTCGAGATCCGAGTGCGAGTTTTTCGGATACTCCCAGTTGGGCCGGTACAGCTTGTGCTTGCCACTGGCTAGATGCAACAGAAACAACGCCCCCAAAACCGAAACCGTGCCCCACCCCGCGCGCGCATTCGGCGGCATGACCATGATGATGCAGATGAACACCGTCCAAACTATCGCCAGGACGTTGACGGCATTGCTGGCACCAGCCAGATGCCAGGGTCCTCGTTTGCTCATCCAAGTGCTCTTCTTGCGCCAACCGAGGTACACCGGAGCGATGTAGGCAAGGTAAAAACCGATGACACTGATGGAGGTGACCACCGAATACGCCCCACTATAGAGCATGGCGGCGAATGCCAAAGCCGCCGATAACCAAATTGCATTCACCGGGGTCTTTAGCCTGGCATTTACCCGACTCCAGACGGATGCCATTGGCATCCCCTGATCGCGAGCGAGAGCAAATAAAGACCTTGAGACAGAAGTAATCGCAGCCAGCCCGCAAAACCACATGGCCAGGACGGTAAGCACCAGCACACTGACGGAAGCGCGGTTGCCCAACGTCAGCCGTACGATGGCGAGCACCGCGGGCAGCGGATTGCCGCTCCGATCGGCGGCCTGTAACACCTGGGCAACATTGGGGATCGCCAGGGTCAGAGACAGAATCAGAATGTAGCCAAAGATGCCGGATACGATCACCGACAGGATCATTCCCCATGGCGCGTGGCGTCGCGGATCCACGGTTTCCTCCGCCACATGTGCCGAAGCATCAAATCCGGTATAGGTCCATTGCGCTTGCAGCAAACCCAACATGAACAACCAAGCGTAAGGAGCCCGAACCGGACTCAAGTTCTGACTGCTCCAAAGAAATGAAAAGTGCTGCTTGGGCGCGAAGATCCAAAGAGACCCAATCAGTACGATTACGCCCAGAATGTGTACCACCACGCTCACATCGCTGAGCCAACCCACCAAAGCCGTCGAGTAGTGATTGAGGATGCCTTGCGAGAGCAGCAACAGAGCATACAGCGCGAGTAAGGAATGGGGAGTCGATGGCAGCCCCAACATCGGCAGCAGAAACTCGGCGCACCCGTAGTCAATCGCGGCGATGGCGGTAATCAACCCCACGATGTTGAGCCAGGCGGTAAACCAAGCCCACGTAGGACCACCGAGCTCGGCCGACCAGTGATACATTCCTCCCGAGGTCGGGATTGCAGAACAGAGCTCGGCCATGCTGAGCGCCACCATCAAGGTTCCAAAGCTCACCAGGGGCCATCCCACCAGCATCTCTCGCGGGCCTCCCATACTCAAACCGTAGTCAAAAAGAGTCACGGCGCCAGTCAGGATCGAGATGATGGAGAAGGAGAGGGCGAAATTGGAAAATCCGCCGAAGCCCCGTAGGAACTCTTGGGCGTATCCCAGGCGCTGCAAGTCCTGGTCGTCGGTTACAAAAGAATCTTCCCGCTTCATCGACCGCGAAACCACGCCATGCGGTTCCTGGGGTCTCACCGGATCCGCTCCTCGGCATTCGCGACACCAGTTTTGCCGGCTCTATCCGCTCTATCTTCGGCTGCAGGTGTAATCTCGAAGCGATTCATAAACGATGGCCGATTTTACTATGCCGGTGACTAGATCTCGGCCTAAGGCCGCCTTCGATAGGCAACCCAGAGTTCTGCGGAAAGTTCATTGCGGCGAAGGGTTGCTTCAAAGCGATCAGACGGAAACGCTTCTGAACAATCGATCCGGATCCGGGGTTCCATCAGCGGCGACCGGAATTCTGCAGAACGGTCCAGTGCTCATCGCGGGTGGAGGATACCAAACTGCGCTCTAAGTCAATCTATTCGAGCGCGCTTAAACATTCTAAGTGCCACCAGCGTGCCTCCCAAAGCCGGAAGCGGGAGAATGAATACTATTAGAACGCCGCAGAGAAATTGTGCTTTGAAACAACGCGATTGGGGGCGGTTGACCACATAGCAGTGACACGACGATGCATACAACAAGCAGAAAATGTGGTGCAAGGAGCAAAAGGCTGGCAATCCGTCTCCCGAATGGCATCATTCGCCAGGATAGACAAGCGACATAGATAACCCCGCAGAACGCCAGAACCATTGCACAAAGCAAGAGCAACCAAATCCGTTCCATTCCGGCACTGTACGAAGGTTGATCTATTCCTGCAAGATTACTTGACGCTACGTCACTCGAATATCCGAGGGATGCTCGATCGGCTGGTGACCCGCGCGGGAGTACCACGTCGAGAACTTCTTCGGCATGGTCCACTTGGAGTGCATGCAGGTCTTGCTCAGGTATTTATGAGCGATTACTCATAGCGCAGCGCCACCATGGGGTCGACCCTGGTGGCGCCGACCGCTGGTGTTAATGCGGCTACCAACGCAACTGCCGCAAGCAGCGCGACACCGTCGGCAAATGCGAACACATCCGTCGGTGCAATCCCAATTAGCAGGCTCTTTAACATTCTGGTGGCGGCCACGGATCCAGCGGCGCCTATCACAGTGCCAATTACCGTGAGCGTAAGGACATGGCCAATGATCAAACGGAAGATTCCGCCTCGCGGCGCGCCGAGGGCCAGTCGAACTCCGATCTCCTGTGTCCGCTGTCTCACAATGAATGACATCAGGCCGTAAATTCCTACTGCCGCCAGCAGAAGTCCTAGGCCCCCGAGGGTTGCGATTAACCTAGCAGCCACGCGCTCTTCATAGAGGGCTTCCCGTACATGCTCATGGAGAGACAGCAAACCGATAATTACGACCTTGCTATTGATGTCCCGGAGAGTTCGGCGAATGGGATCGGCCAGGCTGCCGGGATCGCCAGCAGTTTTCACCACCATGGCCAACTCACCGTAGTCGTCATCCTTCATCGGAATGAAGAAATACGGCAGCGGAGCTTCTTCAAAATCGTCATACTTGCCGTCCTCGGCTACTCCGCTCACGACGTACTCATCGCCGTCAATGTTTTCGAGGCGAAGCCGTTTGCCGATCGGATCATCCTTCGGCCAGAATCGATTTGCCATTTGCTGGTTCACAACCACCACGTGGGCGTTGGTATCAAGATCGTGCTGGTCGATGGCGCGGCCACGCAGCAGGCGGGTCCCCAGAACCTCAAAGAAATGATCTCCCACTGGATCGAAATTGATGGTCGCGCCTTCGCGGTCGTTACTAGCCAGGCTGCCGGGGACGAAAACCCTGTGGGTCGCCCCTCCGCCGCTCATGCCAAACGGAATGCGCATCCCGACGGTGGTTGCAGCCACGCCCGGCAACCGCTCGATGCGACGCTGTGCCTCACGCACGAAGGCAATGTCACCTTGGGGAGTTCCAACATCTGGCGAGATTTCGAGCACCAGCATTCGCTGATGAGCGTTGAAACCCGGATCAAGTGCGAGTCCGTTCGATACCGAGCGCACTAACAAGCCAGCGCCCACCACCAGCACCAGCGACAACGCAACCTGCGCGACGACCAGTAGATTTCGCGCGGTCGGACGAACTCTGCCGGGTTCCATGCCGCGCTGCTTCAACACTGCTATCGGTGTCACGCGTGACGCCAGCAGAGCGGGGCCGGTGCCGAATAGAAACATGGAGGCAACCGTCAGGGCCCACGCTGCGGCGAAGCCACGCCAACTCAGATAGGCATCAACGCCCACGGAGTAGCTCATCTGCGGCATCAAGCTCGGGAGTGCACGCAGTACCGCATCGCCAAGCACCAGTGCGGTGACCGTGCCTGCCAACGCGAGTATTACGGTCTCGGCCATAAGTTGCCGAGCGATCCTGACCCGGCTTGCACCCAAAGCGATACGAGTCGCGATCTCATGCCGGCGAAATTCGCTGCGGGCAATCAGCAGGCTGGAAACATTGGAGCAGGCGATCAGTAAGACCAGCCCTGCGACCCCGAGCAGCGTCAGCCCCAGGGAAGCAATCTCGTCACCGCGAGTCTGGTTTTCAGGAACAACCGTCAACTTGCGGCCGGTGTTCGTATCCGGATAAGCTTGCGCAAGCTGCGCGGCGATGCCTGCCAATTCAGCCCTGGACTGTTGCAAGGTAACGCCGTCGTGCAGGCGCCCGAATAACGCGTAATCGCGAAACTTACGCGAGGCCAGCCTGTCTTTTTCTGGCTCGAGCTGCTGGAATGTGGACATCGGGATCCATAGATCCTGCACCATCATGGCCTCCGTCCCACGGAAGCTTCGCGGCAGAACGCCTAGCACGGTAACCGGCTGCCGATCCACAATGATCGTCTGGCCGACGATCGACGGATGGCCGTTGTACTGATGCCACCAGAACGGATAGCTAAGAACAATCTCCAGCGCCGGCGACTTCCGGAATTCGTTTTCCCTGAACAGGCGGCCGATGGCGGGTCGGGGTTGCAGAACATCGAAAAAATTATCGGACACGACAGAGGCAGTCACTAACTTGTTCTGCACGCCATCATCGAGCATGGCCCCGCGTCCTTCGTGTAGCGCCACGCCGGCCAGCGTCTTGGCGTTTGCCTTCAGATCTTCGAAATCCGGATATGAGCTGTAACCCCGCTCAACTTCGCCCTCGCTGCTCGGGTTACTGGTGAAGATTCGCACCACGCGATCAGCGCGGGGCACCGGCATGGGCCGAAGCCAGAGTTCATCGACATAACTGAAGATGGCAACGTTTGCACCGATCCCGACTGCCAGAGTGATGAGCGCTATGGCGGTGAAGCCTGAACTGTTCCGCAGCATTCGCAGTCCGAAACGAATGTCCTGTATCAACGTCACCATCACTCCTACCTCAGCCCTACCCTCCCGGGAGCAAGACTCTTACCAGTCTTAAGCAAAGCGTAACACCTTGATGGCAAAGGAGAAAACAATACCGCTGTCGAACCAATGTGTTTAAGACGTGTCCGCCACCGGACCTTAAATGCCCGAAAGCGAACAGGCGGCCGTCAGTCTGCTGGGTTTATGAGACAGTACGCCTAGATCTCGCCCTTAGACCGCTTCGATGGGAGGGAAGCAAGATCCGGAGCGAGATCTGAAGAATGGGCCGCCGCAAGAACGGCCCATGGGAACCAGGCAAGGAAGTTAGATCACGTTTCTTACGGTTTTGGTCTCAAGGTTTACCGTGTTGTTGCTCGCTTGACCCACGGCATAGAGCAGCGTCACGGATCGGGAATATAGGGTGAGGGACGTCGAAGTGACCAACGTAGTTGTGCCCTCGTCGATCTCGACGGTGTAGTCACCCGCCGGGAGGTTAACATCGAGCAGGGCGCCCGCGTTGACCGTGTAAGCATACAGCTTCATGGTGCTCTTGTTTTCGAGGATGACCTGGAGCGCCGGAGCATCCGCGGCTTGAGCCAATAGCAGGCGCCCAGTGTTCGCGCTTACCGGAGAGAACCGATTGGTAAAGGTCAAAAGCGTGGGACCCGCCGGGCTCAGAGCCACAACCGCTGAAGCGTCTTTCCCAGCTTCGAGTGAGATACTGCTGTCAATTAAAGGAGAGTTGCTGCACGGCGCCAGCGAGTTGGCGACGCTGACTTTCACGTCATAGGTTCCGGGGGCCAATGTGAGCGGGCCCACTACGCTTCCAAAGGCGAGACCATGTTCGTAGCAGACCTCATCGTTCAACAGAATGTCGACTGGAAATGCTGGATCCGCTGAAGGCGAGTAATCCCGCCCGGGAATCCCCTGGACGAGATACAGGTAAGCGTTGTCGGATGCGAGCATGGCCGTGCTCAATCCGGTGCAAAGCAGGGCCAGCACAAAAGTCAGGCGAATGCAATTTTTCATCGTCTTCTCCAAGAAAGCAGGCGGTGGTGGCTATCGGCCAAATAGCCAGCGTTGACGGTGAGAGCGCCGCTCAAAGGATTGATTGCGATTGTTGGCGAGAGAGTCTTCGTCTCTCGCTGGTATCAACCCCGGAGTTCCGCAGGAGTTCTGCAGAAAGTAGAAGGGCAGCCGAGGAAAGTTGCACAGAAATGCGATCACCCAATCCAATTTGGAAGTTGGGATCCGCAGATTCGCTTTAGGTGAATCGTAGGCGCAGCACAAAGCAAGGATGAGTATCCGGCGGCGATTCAGAGCAGGCGGCCTATCTCCCTTGATGTTTGCTTCCCGTCAGTTTGCGCTTCGGAACTTATCGCTCTCATAAACCGGAGGAGAGGGATAGTTGCCGCTTCCGGACATCAATGTTCGGAGACGGACAGACGAATGCATTGGGCTCTAACCAACGAATCGATTCCGTTCACCAGGCTGAACACAGCTACATTCGCGCCGATACCCAGAGCAAGAGTCAGCACCGCAGCAAAGGTGGAGTGAACGCCACCGATCGCCTTACTTTCCTTGGGGCGACGCTGCTCTTGGTGATGCTGGCGCTCTATGCATGCTATGCCCCGGCCCGGCGGGCCATGCGGTCAACCCCATGGTAGCCTTGCGTTACGAGTAAGCGCTCAAAAAGCAGCGAAGAATCGACGACCGTTGAGCAGGCCAGTTGCAGGTTGTAGGGAATGCCTACTTACTGCCGCTATTTTCATGCATGGTGATGCGCCGCAGGCCCATGAGGTCTGGTATGTAATTTTCCCATTCACCAGCACCGTGGTCACATGGCTCGTGTATTCGAATGGATCGCCGTCGTATAGCACGACATCGGCATCTTTGCCCTTTTCGAGCGAACCCACGCGATCGGCGATACCTAAGATTCTCGCGCCATCGATGGTGGCTGCCCGCAACGCGCGCTCAAAACCAAGACCGTTGGCCGCCGCCACTCCGGCCTCGAACAAAAGCACACGGGTCTTAGGGACGTAGCTTTCGTATCCCGTCATGAGAGCGAGCGGAATCCCCGCATCGACGAGCAATGCCGCATTCTCGAGCGTCGCATTCATGGTTTCGAGGCTGTCGATCCGTTGCAAAGTCGGCCCGGCCAGAACCGAGGCCTGCGAGCTCTTGAGCGCGTCCCGAATGAGATAGCCCTCGGTCGCCGAACTGATCACCGGCTTCAGCTGGAACTCTTTTGCCAGACGCAGGGCTGTGGCAATATCATCCTTGCGATAGGCGTTGAAAATGGCCTGCGCTTCCCCGCTCAGCACGTGCGCTACGGACTCAAGCTTCAGATCCCTGGCCGGCTGCTTGGTGGAATCCTTCTTATCGGACTTGTTCCACTCATCCCATTTCTTCTGATACGTCTGCGCATCGACGAGCGCCTTGCGGATAATCTCAGCCGTCATCATGCGGGTCGCAGGCGGCTTGTTGCGCCTTCCATAGACTTGCTTGGGAAACTCGCCTAGGTCAAAAACCACCGCCGAGACAGGTTTCACGACCATCTCTTCGGCGGTCATGAGTTGCGAATTTGGCCCGCGCGTTTTGAAAATTGCCGCTTGTCCGGCCACCGGATTGGCCAAACCTGGCGCCACCTGGATCGTTGTGATCCCGTAACTGTTGATGTACTCGACCAGGCGCTCCGATGGGTTGAAGCTGTCGAAGGCGCGCACATCGGCCGTATTAGGATCGGTTTCTTCGTCTTGGTCCTGGTCGGCGGGAATGTTGTACTCTCCGGAAATCCCCGTCGCGTTCTTGGTGTCAATCAGACCGGGCGTGACGTAAGCGGCCGCGAAGCGCTGATAGCCAACGGGAATCTTGTTTCCCTCGACGATGTCGACGATCTTTCCGTCTTCAATCAGGACAACGCCTGATGTGCCGTCCTGATGCCCGCCACCGGCACAATACAGCTTCTCGCCGGCAACCGCGATTTGTTGTCCGAATGCGGTCGAGCCGATGGCCAAGGCCAACAGGAAAATCCACAGCGGCGCGCGTCTCATTGCGCACCTCCCATCGCCCTGGGCAGCAACTTGGGGTACCGATCCGCTACCTGAAACCCCCCGGTTGCATAGCGCAAATCCTCAGACCGGCCGCGATCAAACACTTTTCCACCTTCGATCCAGGTCTCGAGCACCTTCGTATACACGCTGAACGGATCGCCGGAAAGCACGACAAAATCGGCGTCCTTGCCTGGCTCGAGCGTTCCCACACGATTCCCGAGGTCGAGCATCTCCGCTCCGTTGATGGTCAAGGCCCGCAGCGCCGCATCTTCGCTAAGGCCGCCTCGAATCGTGAGGGCTGCCTCGCGCAGCAGAAAGCGTGAGCTGTTGATGTAATCATCGGTATTGACGGCGATCTTGACGCCCGCTTTCTCCAGAATGGCGGCAGCTTCGAATTCAACTTGCGTGGCCTCGAGCTTGCCGCCGGGCGAATCAACAATGGTCAGGGTGACGGGGATTTTGCGCTTGGCCAACTCGTCGGCGACCTTATATGCCTCCGAACCGTGGTGAATGACCACCCTGAAATGGAATTCGTCCGCGAGGCGGACCACCGTCATGATGTCGTCGGCGCGATGCGTATGGTGCTGCACGATCCGTTTTCCCTCGAGGACTTCGACCAGCGGCTCAAGTTCGAGATCGCGATCGGGAGCTTTGGCATCCTTGTCTCCCGCAGTGACCTTTTTGTCGTATTCGTCCCACTTGCGTTTGTACTCCTCTGCCTTCAGGAATTCCTTGCGCGCGAGCGCCGCGATTTCCATCCGGGTCATCGGCGCTTGGTTTGTCCGGCCGTAGTGTTTGGGATTTTCGCCATTCGCCATCTTTAGGCCGCCGATCGTTCCTGGAATGATCATTTCCTCAATGGTCTTGCCCCGCAGCTTGACATACGCCGTCTGCCCTCCGATTACGTTTCCGCTCCCCGGCATGATGTTTGCCGTGGTGACGCCGCCCGCGAGTGCCATGCGTATGCCGGGATCGGCGGGATAAATCGCGTCGAGCGCCCGCAAACTCGGTTGGATCGGACCCGTATCCTCATTGACGTCCTCGTTCGCCGGAACTCCGGGCCGCGAGCCAATCCCGATGTGGGAATGGGTATCCACGATGCCGGGAATAATTACCTTTCCCGAGGCATCCACAACACGCGCGTCTTTCGGGATCGCTACCTTCGCCTCGGTGCCGACGGCTTCAATCTTCCCGCCACGGAGCACCAAGACTCCCCGCTCGATTGGCGGACCACTGACCGGATAAATCTTCGCTCCCCGAACCGCAATGGTTTCCTGTGTCGACGAAGAGGGTAGGCTCGACGTCTGCGAAAGGCCAAGTTGGAGAGAGGCTAATAGCACTGCGGCAGAGGAAGCAAATCGCAGGATTCTCAAGAGCGTCTCCTGACGTTGGTTCATGAGATAGCAGAAGGAAACGAATGTTACGGTGCCGCCCTAACCCTCGTCAACCG
>JASHSL010000030.1 GCA_030040855.1 Terriglobales bacterium | reverse complement strand
GGGAGGAAGGAAATGACACTGCAGTGCTTTGTCGGTAAGCGTCAGCCGGTGGCCGTCTGGACGAAAGTGTAATTAAAGCTCATGCTCGCGATGTGGACACGAGCGAGAAGTGTCCATTTGGAACGATGATGGACACTTACACGCAGCCGGTCAGACCTAAGCGACGGTACCTGGCGCTTGAGGATAAGCGGCGGATTGTGGAAGAGACGTTGGTCGAAGGGGCATCCGTGGCGAGGATTGCGCTGGCGCACGGATTGAACACGAACTTGGTGTTCAACTGGCGTCGACTGCATCAGAAGGGACTGCTGGGTGGCCGGGGGCCAGCACAGCTGTTGCCCGTCACAGTAACTGCCGAGAGCGCGCCGGCAGAGGTAAGGGATACAGCTTGCCGTGCACGATCCTGGTCCGAGGGGACGATTCAGATCCGACTGCAGAGGGCACAAGTGCGAGTGGAAGGGAATGTGAACGCAGGATTAGTGCGTGTGGTATTGGAGTGCCTGAGGAGATGATCGGTCCGCCAGCCAACACCCAGATTTGGATTGCCGCAGGTGTGACCGATCTGCGCCGAGGTTACCCTGGGCTCAGTGCACTGGTACAAACCAAGCTCGAGAAGAGTCCGATGTCAGGTCAAGTATTCATCTTCCGAGGCCGCAGAGGTGATCTGGTGAAACTGATCTGGTTTGATGGAGACGGCCTATGTTTATTTTGCAAGCGTCTTGAGCGAGGGAGGTTTGTCTGGCCGCAAGCTGCAGAAGGAGTGGTTTCGCTCACGCGGGCACAGTTATCGATGTTGTTGGAAGGTATTGATTGGCGACGACCGCAGCGCACGTGGGATCCGCAGTTAGCGGTATAGATACGGAAATTAAATTTGCACAGCTTTTTGTGCAATCCCATGTTTTGCGAAGTGTGGGTTCATGGCATACTGCGGCCCATGTTGGCGGCGACGCTTCCGGATCTGAGTAGGTTGGATCGCGAAGCGCTGCAAACGCTGTTGTTGGCCGAACACCAGGAACGCCTGGCCACGCAGCAGCAATTGCGCGAGCGGGAGCAGCAGCTGCAGCAGCGGGAGAGTGAGATCGAAACTCTGCAACTGCTGCTGAGCCAGCTGCGGCGGATGCAGTTCGGGCGTAAGTCGGAGAAGCTCCAGCGGCAGATCGAACAACTGCAGCTGCGCTTGGAAGATTTACAACTCGAACAAGCAGCCGAGACAACCCAGCGCACCGAGAGTGGTTGGGCAGAAACTTCTCCGCCGCGCGAAAAAGAGAAACCGAGGCGGCGTCCGCTGCCGGAGCATCTGCCCCGACAAACGCAAATGCACGAGTCGCAACACTCGGCTTGTCCCGACTGCGGCGGAGAGTTGAGGAAGCTGAGCGAAGATGTTTCGGAGATGCTGGAGTACGTGCCGGAATGCTTTCTGGTGATTCGTCATGTGCGCCCCAAACTGAGCTGCCGAAGATGTGAACGGATCGTGCAAGCTGCCGCCCCGAGCCGACCGATTGTGCGTGGGCTGGCCGGACCCGGTCTGCTGGCGCATGTATTGATCTCCAAATATGCGGACCACCTTCCCCTCTACCGGCAATGCGAAATCTATGAGCGCCAAGGGGTCGAACTGGAGCGATCCACTCTGGCCGACTGGGTCGAGGGATGCAGTAAGTTGCTGGACCCGCTGGTGGAAGCGCTGCAGCGTTATGTGATGACGGCGGGCAAGCTGCATGCGGACGAGACGCGGGTCCCGGTCTTGGCGCCGGGTCAAGGGAAGACCAAGACCGGACGTTTGTGGACCTACGTTCGCGACGATCGACCGGCCGGCGACACGGCTGCCCCCGCGGTGTGGTTTGCGTATTCGCCGGATCGTGGAGGAGAACACCCCGTGCAGCATTTGCGGACCTTTCGGGGTGCGCTGCAAGCCGATGCCTATGCGGGTTTCAATCAACTGTATCAAGATGGTCGGATTCAGGAGGTGGCATGCTGGGCTCATGTCCGGCGCAAATTCTATGATCTAGACCAAGCCCAAGCTTCGCCCCTGGCCCGGGAAGCTCTGGAACGGATTGCCGCTTTGTACGCCATCGAGGATGAGATTCGGGGCCGTCCACCGGACGAACGACAAAAAGTTCGCCAAGCCCGAGCTCGTCCCTTGCTCCAGTCCTTGCAGGACTGGTTCGAAGTCTCGCTGACGAAACTATCTCGCAAGTCCGACACCACGGTGGCGATCCGCTATGCCCTGACGCTGTGGCCAGCGTTGACCCGCTACTGCGACGATGGTCGTTTGGAGATCGACAACAACGCCGCCGAACGTGCCTTGCGCGCGGTCACGCTGGGTCGCAAGAATTATTTGTTCGCCGGTTCCGATGCTGGGGGAGAGCGGGCTGCCATCCTCTATAGTCTGATCGGATCGGCTAAACTAAATGGGCTTGATCCAGAAAGCTATCTGCGGGACGTGCTTACCCGCATAGCGGATCATCCCATTCGCCGCATCGAGGAGCTGCTACCGTGGAACCTCGCAGTCTAGATCCAACCCTGCCTTACCTCGGAGAGCTCATGAAGTATGGCCAGATCACCCTGGCCAATCTACGCGAGGTCGGGTGCGTAGCGGTAGCCCATGATGGCCGTCAGACGGTGTCGATGCTGCTTCGCCGTGAGGGAGAAACTGTGACTCATCTGCTCACTCGCCTTGACCTGGCGGTCGGCAAAGCCCTCACAGAAGGCATCCGCACCGACGAGGTTAACCCCCTCAAACAGGAATTCGTCCCCAAGAAGTAAGTGTCCACTTCCGTTCTAGTGGATACTTCAGAACCCAAATGCGTTGTCAATGCGGTCCCAGACGAACGCTTACGATTCGAGGGATGATTAAGGGAGGAATTGCGATCCCTACGGGTTCTTCCCAATACCTTGAAGCTCAGCCCTGTCCGCACAACTCGCTGAAATTACGTGTCAACTTGCAGTCATAACCCAAAGGTCGAGGGTTCACAGGATCAAACA
>JASHSL010000029.1 GCA_030040855.1 Terriglobales bacterium | reverse complement strand
CTTCCCACCGCCGGCCAAAGCAACGACAAGAGCCGGCGTCCAAGTCCGCCGGCGCGGGCGGAATGCAAGTTCTCCGACGGCAATCACGTTACCGTCGATTATTCCAGTCCGCGTATGAAGGGGCGCAAGATATTCGGCGATCTGGTTCCCTATGGCGAGGTATGGCGCACCGGCGCCAACGAGGCCACCACCTTTGTGACGACGGCCCACCTCACCGTCGGAAACATCAGTGTGCCGGCGGGAAGTTACACCCTGTTCACCATTCCCAATCAAGGCCGATGGACGCTCATTATCAACAAGAAGACCGGGGAGTGGGGGATTCCCTACAAGTATGAGTCCGACGAGCTCGGCCGGGCCGACATGAAGGTCTCGGAAACCCCATCGCCAGTTGAGGACTTCACGATTGCCTTCGATCAGAATGGCAGCGCTTGCACGCTGCGCCTAAGCTGGGAGAACACCGAGGCCAGCATTGCCGTGATGGAGTAGTAACCGGACGCTGATTCGACGGGGCAAAGCGGCCCAGCGGAGAGCCGACCCAAGGGCAAGCTACGGGTTGCTCGAAAAGGCCAGGGCCAGAAGTGCCTTCTGCTCCATCTCATGGGCCTTGGCGGAACCCGTGGCCGGGCTGGCGCTCGCCGAACGCTTGACCGAGAGCACGGCGCGCGAGCCCGCAATGTGGCGCAGACGAGGCAGCACATAGAAGAGAGCTCCCATGTTCCCCGGCTCTTCCTGAACCCATACGATGTCACGCGCGTCGGAGTGGCGGTTGAGCTCGTTCGCGAGTTCGCGTTCGGGAAAAGGATAGAGTTGGTCGAGGAACACAATCGCCGTCGAGGAGTCGTTCCGCTTTTTCCGCTCTTCCCGCAACTCGTGGCCGATCTTACCGGTGCACAGCAGAATGCGCTTGGCGCTCGCGATCTCGCTGTCGGGCAACACTCGCAGAAAGCTCGGCTGCGTGAACGCAGTGGCGGGCGAACAGGCATCGGGATGGCGCAACATGCTCTTGGGGGTGAACACCACCAGCGGCTTGCGCCAGTGGGACAGCCCCTGCCGGCGGAGCAGGTGGAAATACTGGGCGGCGCTCGAGGGTTGGCAAATCTGGAAATTGTCGCGCGCCGCCAGCTGCAGAAAACGTTCGATGCGGGCGCTGGAATGTTCCGGACCTTGGCCTTCATAGCCGTGGGGCAGCAGCAACACCAGCCCTGACAGCAGCCCCCACTTGTCTTCTCCGGCACTGACAAACTGATCGATGATCGCCTGGGCGACGTTCGCGAAGTCACCAAACTGCGCCTCCCAAAGCACCAAGGCCTCGGGATAATCACGGCTGTAGCCGTATTCAAAGCCGAGCACGCCGGCTTCCGACAGCGGGGAATCGTAAATTTCGCAGCGCGCCTGATTGGGCATGATATGCGCGAGGGGCATGTACTCGCGCTCGTCTTCCGTGTCGACGAGAACCGAGTGCCGCTGATTGAACGTGCCTCGCCGGCTATCTTCTCCGCTGAGGCGCACCGGGATGCCGGATTTTACCAGGCTGGCGAAGGCCAGAGCCTCCGCCGTTCCGTAGTCTACGGTTCGCTGGCCGCGGATCATCTCGGCCCGCTGTTCGAGGAGCCGCTTCACTTTGGGATGGATGCGAAAGTCCGCGGGATGGCTGGTGAGCGGTCCGGCGAGCTCGGAGAGGGCTTCGAGGGAGAGCCCGGTTTCGACTGCATATTCTGCCTTGTACCGCCCGCCGCGATAGCCGTCCCAGTAGCGGGGCAGCTCGCGCAGGAGCGGCATCTTCGTGAGCCGGGCGGCTTTCTCTTGTCCGGCCTCGAATTCTTCGCGGATTCGCCGAACCTGCGCCTCGACGCCGCTGGCGCCGATGTCTTCCGCGTAGATCTGCCAGAGCGGAGGGTGATGCTTGATGGCCTTGTACAGCAAGGGCTGGGTGACCGTGGGGTCGTCCACTTCGCTGTGTCCGTGGCGGCGGTATCCAATGAGATCGATGACCACGTCGCTGCCGAACTGATAACGGTACTCCACGGCCATGCGACCGATGCGGATCACTGCATCCACATCCTCGGCGTTCACATGAAGGATCGGAATTGCCTGTCGCCGCGCGATCTGGGCAGAGAAGCGGGAGGAATGCGCTTCCTGAGGCGGCGTGGTGAATCCGATGAGATTATTGGCAAGGACGTGGATGGTGCCGCCCACGGTGTAGCCCGCGAGCTCCGCATAGTTTAGGGTTTCGGCCAGGATGCCTTGGCCGGCAAAGGCAGCGTCCCCATGCACCAACAAGGGCAGATAGCTCGCCTTCCCGGACTCTCCCATGCGATCCTGCTTGGCGCGAGTGCGACCCACCGTGACCGGATCCACGGCTTCCAGGTGGCTGGGATTCGAAACCAGGTGAATGTGCACCCTGGCTCCCGTGCGGGTCACGTACTCCCCGGTCGCCCCCATGTGATACTTGACATCGCCGCCACCGAGCACGCTGCGCGGATCGACGTCCTCAAAGCCGGCAAACACCTCTTCGGGAGCCCGTTTCGCGACCTGCACGACCACGTTCAAGCGTCCGCGGTGGCTCATGCCCATCACCAGCTCGATCGCGCCTAACTGCCCCGCAACCTCAAGAATCTCATCGACCAGCGGAATCAAGGCGGTCATCCCTTCGAGCGAATACCGCTTGGTTCCGATGTACCGCTGTTGGAGTACCACTTCAAACAGTTCGGCACGGATGAGCTGATCGAGCGCGGCTTGCTGATCGACCGGCGCCGGCGGCCGTTCCATGCGCTGTTGAATCCAGCGGCGCCGCTCGGCATCGGCGATGTGGGCAAACTCCACGCCCACGGTTCCGCAGTAGATACGGCGCGCTTGTTGGGCGAGGTCTCCGTCAATTTCGAGTTCGGGAACACGGAGGGGACGGAATAAGCCGAGAGGATCCAGATCGGCTTCGAGATATCCCCAGCGGCGAAATGCCTCGAACACACGCTCGCCGTTGGGAGCGTCGAAAACTCCGATGCTGCTTTCCGAAGCGCGCTTGGGATGAGTTGCCATAGACGGTTACCAGGATAACGGATGAAGAACCATTGTGGGCGGATTCAGAGGCACTGGCCTGGCCCGGAGGCGCCGGGCTGGCGGGTCGGCGCACGGCTCCGCCGCGAGCTAGCCTCTCTAGCACCAGCCCCGAGTCGGCCGTCCTGCCTGGGAAGGCAAGCAGGGAGCGAGCCTTGCTCCCCTCCCGACCGTCCAGTCTCGGGTCCCCGTGGGACCCAAGGTCGCACCGCGAAACCGTAAAGCCTAGGCCGAGCCGCTGCAATGATCGGGGGGCGGCCGGCGACAGCCCGCTTCAGAGGGATTGGCGGACGGCGCCGGGTTCCGTGTATTTACCACTGAAGGCATTCCAGCGAATCGCAAGCATATCGCCCAGCATGCGCATCCCGTCGCGCAAGGGGCGGAGATGGGTTCCCTCGCGGTGTGACCAAGCCACGGGAACTTCGGTCACCGTGAGACCACAGATCCTCGCCAGATAGAGCAATTCCGGATCGAATCCCCAGCGCTCAATCCTCTGCAGAGGGAAGACCTTGCGGGCCGCGTCCCGGGTGAACGCCTTAAACCCGCACTGCGTGTCCTTGAAATTCAAACCCAGACCAAGGCGCAACATCAGATTGAATAAACGTCCGAAAAGCTGGCGATGCAACGGCTGCCTCTTGATCTGGGTTGCGGTGTTCAACCAGCGGGAACCGATGGCGATATCGGCGCCCTGGTGGATGGCGGCAAAGAGTTTGTCGGCCTGGTGAATCGGGGAGGACAGATCGGCATCGCTGAACAGCAGGACATCGCCCTGGGCCTCGAGCATGCCTTGGCGCACGCTGTAACCTTTGCCGCGGTTTCCCGGATTTTCCAGCAAGCGTAGCATCGGGTATTTCCTGGCGTAAGCATCAACGATGCGGGCGGTGTCATCGGTCGAGCCATCATCGACCACAATGGCTTCGAAGCGCCAATTCCGGTTGCCGGCGTGCGCCAGAATCTGGTCGAGAGTGGAAGCGATCCGCTCACTCTCGTTGTAAGCCGGCAGCACGATGCTGTAGGTAAAGGAGGGCAAAATCGATTCTCGGCGGTTCCGAATCTGTCCGTGCCGGGCAACCTCTGACTCGGCTCAGGCCGCGAAACCCTTGGGCGCTCGGTTCGTCGTGGCAGGGACATCCGAAGTGTAATGAAACCTCGGAAGTTTTCCTAGACTTAAAGCTCCCGCTTCGCTGGCAGCGGCCCCGCGAACCCCTCGCTGGCCTACGCTGCCCGCCTCCGCTCCAGCATGGAAAAGAACTCGATCACGAGTTCCTCGTCCCACAAACCCGCGTGCGCTTCCTGGCGCATGGTAAGGGCGGCTTGATCATGGCTGAGCGCGCGCTTGTAGGGGCGCGCAGTCGAGAGCGCATCGTAAACGTCGACCACTTGCAGAATGCGGGGAAGCAGCGGGATTTCCTTGCCCACCAAACCATCCGGGTAACCGCTGCCGTCGGAGTGCTCGTGGTGGCTGCGGATGATCGGAAGTACCAACCACAACGACTTCAGAGGCCGGCAGATATTTTCTCCGGTGAGCGGGTGCTGCTTCATGATGCCCCATTCTTCGGAATTGAGATGCGTTCCCTTCTTAAGGATCTCGTCGGGTACGGCAATCTTGCCTAAGTCATGCAAGTAGCCGCCGCGGCGCAAGGCCACGATGGAGTCTCCATCGAGACCGAGGTGATGTCCCAGCCGGCTGGCATTGAGGGCCAGACGTTCACAGTGACCTTCGGTATAGGGATCGCGGCTTTCGACGCTGAGACCGAGGGTGCAAAGAACCGAATCTGCAGTCTCCAATTCGTCGGTGAACTCCTTCAGTCTGAGCAGCGACTTCACCCGGGCAAACAACTCTTCCGAGGACACGGGCTTGTTGAGGAAGTCATCGGCGCCCGCCTCGATACCGCGCAATCTGTCTTCGCGATCGCTGAGGCCGGTGACCAGAACGAAGGGAATGAGGCGGGTGGAAGCGTCTTCCTTCAGGGCCCGACACAACTCGTATCCTGATTTCCCGGGCATGATTACGTCGGAGAGAATCAGGTCCGGAGGCTGCCGGTAGACTTCGACCTCCGCCTGGGCCGCGTCGGGCACGGTGACCACCTCATACCCCCGCGTCTCGAGCAGCCTGCTCATCAGCAACATCGTACCGGGATTATCGTCGACCACCAGGATCCGAGGAATGCGCTGACGCAGGGGAACATCGATCACCGAACCTCGGGACAGGGTAGGGGAGAGCGCACCGTACCGGTTACTGAGAAACTCCATAACCAACAATCTCTGCGGTCATTCTAATCGAAAAGGTCGGCGCGTGGCGCACTGCGTTCTTCGAGGGCAGGCACGACTTATCGCGGCGCTCGCTTCGATTCAGCTTTGCCACGCGAGGCGGGCAGCGAGATAGGTTGCGAGGGCGTCTTTCCAGTGTGGCATGGCGATGCCGTACTGCTCCCGGCTTCTTGCCGAGAGTACGGAATATTTCGGGCGTTCGGCCGGGCGCGCGAACTTCTCGCTCGTGGTCGGCCGAACGACGAGATTCAGCTTGGCCGCCCTCGCGATCTCAGCGGCAAACTCGAACCAGGAACAATCGCCCGCGTTGGTCACGTGCACGATACCGGTGGCACGCTGGCGGCAGAGTGCAACGATGGCCTGGGCCAGGTCGGGAGCGTGGGTGGGCGAACCCCGCTGGTCATCGACTACCTCCACTGCCGGACGTTTCTCAGCCATTTTGAGAATGGTGTCCGGGAAGCATTTTCCGCCCACGCCAAACAACCAGGAGGTGCGCACAATACAGGCACCAGGCAGGATCTCCGCGATCCGGGTCTCGGCCTGCGCCTTCGAATTCCCATACACGCTGCGCGGGGCGCGGGGAGCCGTGGTCTCGTATGGCTGCGTACTCAGGCCGTCGAAGACATAATCAGTGCTCAGAAGGATCAACTGCGCCCCCCGGCTCTTGGCGGCCGCGGCGACGTTGACCGCACCCTGGCAATTCACGGCGAAGGCCAGCTCTCGATGGACCTCGCAGCCGTCGACATCGGTGTAGGCGGCCGCGTTGACGATCCATTCCGGCTGGGTGCGCTCGAGAACAGCCCGGACCTGGTCCGCATCGCGGACATCCGCATCTTTCGAGCCGAGTCCGACAACCTTATCCCTCTTGCTGTCCCAGGCCCCGAGCAGCGCCTTTCCCAGCAAACCGGTGGCGCCAAATATGGTGACTCGCATGCGCTAATTGTTGCATGAGGCGGGAACGGACTCCACGCGGAATCGCCGGCGACCGCACTGCTGGCCGCACCGGAGCCAAGGAACTCGGCAAGGGGGGAGAAGGTACCTTACCAGAAGCCCGCCCGGTTACCCTTAGCACTCGCAAGTTGGCCGCACTCTAGCTACAATCAACCGTGGTGGCTGAAAACTCCGCTCGTGCCTCAAAACGCCGGCCCACGGTGGTTGCCTCCGGCTTGCTCGCCGGGCTGCTGGCGGTAGTCGTGATTTGCACCCGGGCCGATGCCTTTCACAGCCCGCTGGCCGTGATGGTGGTGGCCGCGATTGGTCTCGCTGCCGTGCTCCTGCAGCTGCGTTTTTACAACCGCCAGCAGTTACATCCCGTGCAGGCACCGCTGTGGCTGAACGTTTTAGGAATCTTGCTGGCGGTGATCGCCCTTTTCTCCGACCTCTTTCGCCTAGGCCGGCCCATCGGCCAGCTGGCGGCTCTTGGTGCCGTGGGCGCGTTTGCCATCAGCAGCGCAGTTATTCTGCACGGCTTTCGCAAGCATCGGATTCTTGTGAAGTAAGCAGGGAAAGCCATTTCCGCCCCCTATTGCGCGTTCAGCGAAGCGGATTGTGCCGGGGAGTGCGGAATGGGCGCGCTGTAGTTGAGCTTCGCCAGACTCGCGGCGTCGAAGCCACCCCCCAGCGCTTTGATCAAAAGAACACTGTCAATCATGCGCCGGCCGGCCAGCTGGACGGCGATGCGTTCGTTGCTCAGGGCCGCGGCTTGCGCTGTGGTGACTTCCAGGTAGCTGGCGACTCCTCCCTTGTATCGATTCTCCGACAAAGCCAGCGAGTGTTCGGCGGCAACCACCGCGGCCGCTTGGGTGCGGGCCTCGTCGCTTAGCAAGCGCAGTGCCGCAAGGTAGTCTTCGACTTCCTGATAAGCCGTGAGCACGGTTTGCTGGTAATTGGCCACGGCCTGGTGATAGGCAGCCCAGGCCTGATCCGTGGCCGCGCGCCGCCGTCCATAATCCAGTGCCGTAACCGTCGCGGAAAGTCCGATGGCAGCGAATCCGCTCGGGCCGGTCAACCAATTGGTGATTTGGGTGCTCTCAAATCCGGCCGTGGGCGGGAAGTTAAAGAGTGGAAAATAAGCGGCGCGGGCCACTCCGATGTTCGCGTTGGCCGCCGCCATGGCACGCTCTGAAGCCGCAACATCGGGCCGGCGCTCGAGTAACTGCGAGGGGAGCCCGGGCGGAGTCGAAGGCGGGCTTGTAGTTAAGGCGGCGAAGGGCAAGGTAAATTCGGCAGCGGGGATTCCGATGAGCGCGGCAATGGCATGCTCATATTGGGTGCGGGCGGCTTTCACATCGATGTCCTGGGCGCGCACCGTTTCCAGCTGGGTTTGCGCTTGGGCGACGTCGACCAGCGAGGCAACCCCTCCTTGGTAGCGGCTCTCGGTCAGTTCAAAAGCGCGTTCGTAGCTTTGGACCGTTGAATCGAGCAACTGGGCTTCTCGATCGAGCGCGCGCGCTTGGAAGTAATCGCTAGCCAGCTCTGCGTGCAAGCTGAGGTTCACCGATTGCAGATCGGCGAAGCTGGATTGCGTATTGGCGCGAAAGGCGGCGAGGTTGCTTCGCACCCGGCCCCAAACGTCGGGTTCATAGGACATGTCCACCGGCAAAATCAAGTCGTTGGTCGTGGTCAGCGAGGTCGCTTCCGGCCGGTTGGCGGACAGACGTTCTCGGGTGGCAGAAACTCCGGCGCTGATGGTGGGATACAAGTCTGCACGGTTGAGACGGACCCGCGCACGGGCTTGATCGAACTGCGCCTCGGCTGCCTTCAGGCTTTGATTGGAAACATCAATCTTTTCCTCCAGTCGATTGAGTTCCGGATCTTGAAAGATCTCCCACCATCGCCCGCGTTGCACTTGATCGGACGGCTGAGCCTGTTTCCAGTTTGGCGGAGTTTCCTTGAATTCGCTCGGAACCGGGACGGGCGGGCGGGTGTAGTGCGGCCCGACAACGCAACCGCTAAGGGCCAAAAGGCCGAGGGTCATCGAGAGCCAGGAATTCCGCTGGTAGAGGCCTGCCATCAGTGTCCTGCGGCCCCCTGATTGGGAGGACCGTGCTGCCCGGGCTGAGGCTCGCCTGCAGACTGGCTGACGACGCGGACCTGTTCTCCCGACACAATCGAATCGGGGGGGTTGATGATGATCGCCTCTTGGCCGTTCAACCCGGAGACGACTTCGACTTCCGTGCCGTAATCCCGACCGATGGTAATCGGCTTGAGCTCGGCCAGATGGTCGTCGCCGACGGCGGCAACGCGCAGACCTTCGGAGCGGAACAACAGGGCATTCACCGGCAGGATGAAAGAGGAACCAGCGTTCGGCAGCTTGAAGTGCGCCTCGGCATAGGCTCCGCTGAACAGAATTCCAGTAGGATTGTCGACGCGAATTTCGACCAGCAGCGTCCGCGTATTCGGCTCGATGGCATTCGCGGTACGGACCAGCCCCCCGGGGAAGCGGCGGCCGGGGAACTCGGATACGATCAGATCCACCGGGAGACCGGGCTTGGCACTGGGCGCGTACGCCTCCGGCACATTCACATAGACCCGGAGCTTGTCGGGCTGTGCGATATGGAACAACTCGGTTCGCGTACCTCCGGCACTGCCCGAGTCAATGAGCGCCCCGATATCGGTGTTCCGGGCCGTGATCACGCCGGCAAAGGGTGCATAGATCTTTTCGAAGGACTGGAGCTCTTCCAAGCGCCGCACGTTGGCCTCGGCCGCCTGAACGGTGGCTTTTTGGGCGGCATAATTGCCGGCGGCGTTGTCCGCATCCTGCTTGGAAACCGAATCGGTCTTCAGCAGGCCGGCATAACGATCGTTGGTGATCTTGGCGAGATTGAGATTGGCTTCCGCCGTCCCCAGATCCGCCCGCGCTTGCCGCAGCTGCTGATCCACTTCGGGAGTTTCGATGTCTGCCAGCAGCTGGCCTTGCTTCACCCGAGCACCGATATCCACATACCACTTCTTGAGATATCCGTTGGTGCGCGCGAAAATGGGCGCGTCAATGTACGCCTGTACGTTTGCCGGAAGAACCAGTTCGTCGGCGGGAGCGGAACGCTTCGGGTGCACCACCGAAACCACCGGAACCGCCATCTGCTCGGTCTCTTGCGCCAACTTCGCTTCCGCCCGTCGGCGCGGCACAATCCCGGCAACCAGGATCGCAACCGCAGCCGCCAAGCCCAAAAGGGCGATCCACCAGCGAGGCGCCCAACGATTTTGCCCAGTGCCCGCGCCTGGCCTCAAAGAACCCGGCTCGCCAACCTCGACTCCGAGCCGGTCGACTTCGTTTGGCGGTTCCACTCTCATCGACTACTCCGGGGGTTCCCACCCTCCTTCGGTTTAATGCTTCGGCGGTGCTACTCGACGAAGGCGGCGCCCATGCAGGACGCTAAAGAGAACCGGCACGAAGAACAGCGTTGCCACTGTGGCGAATAATAGACCACCTACCACCGCTCTGCCTAGCGGGGCGTTCTGCTCGCCACCTTCGCCTAACCCCAGCGCCATCGGCACCATGCCGATAATCATAGCCAGGGCGGTCATGATGACCGGGCGGAAACGGGTGAAGCCGGCGTTCAGGGCCGCGAGCCCGGCATTGCGTGACTCGGCCAGCTGTTCTTTCGCGAAACTCACCACCAGAATGCTGTTGGCCGTCGCCACGCCCACACACATAATCGATCCGGTGAGGGCGGGCACGCTGATCGTCGTGCGCGTCATAAACAGGAACCAGGTGATCCCGGCTAGGGCCGCCGGCAAAGCGGAAATGATGATGAATGGATCCAGCCAGGATTGAAAATTGATCACAATCAGCAGGTAGACCAGCACAATCGAGAACACCAGGCCGCTGAGCAAGCCGACGTAGGAGGACCGCATGGTCTCAATCTGTCCCCGCACGATCACTTCCGTGCCGCGGGGAGCGTGCGCCTTGGCATCATTCACCACCCGGCTGATGGCTCGCGCCACGGCGCCGAGATCGCGCCTCTGGACCGAGCCGTAAATATCAATCACCGGGGCGATGTTGTAGTGGGAAACCGTGGCCATGCCCACGCCCCGCTCAATGGCCGCGATGCTGGTCAGGATCTGGGGGCGGGCGTTGGTTCCGCTCGTGACCGGGACATTCTCTAGATCTTGAATGGACTGAATGCGATATTGCGGCGTCTGCGCGGCAATGTTGTATTCCACTCCATTCCTTGGATCCAGCCAAAATTCCGGAGTGGTTTGGAAGCTGCCGCTCAGGGAGATGAGCAGATTGTTGGCCACGTCCCGCTCCGAGTAGCCGACTTCTTGCGCCTTGGTACGATCCACGTTAACGTGCAGGTAAGGCTGGTCGAAGGGCTGCTGGATGCGCAAATCTACCGTGCCCGGGATTTGCCGCATTCTGGCCAACAGATCGTCGGCGAAGTCGCGGTTGGCGGATAAGTTATAGCCGACCACCTGGACGTCAATGGGAGAGGGCAGCCCGAAATTCAGGATTTGACTGACAATATCGGCGGGCAGGAAGGAAAAGGTCGTGCCTGGGAATTCTTCCCTGAGCTTGCTGCGGAGATCATGCACGTACGTTTCCGTCGAAGCGTGGCCTTCCTTCAAGCTCACCAGAATGTCGGCATCGGCCGTGCCGACCGGTGCCGAAGTGCTGTAGGAAAGGTTGATGCTGCTATAGGGCAGGCCAATGTTATCAATGATCGTCTCCAGTTGGTCGGGAGGGATCAGCTGGCGTATCGAATCTTCCACCAGGTCGCATAAGCGAGCGGTTTCTTCGATGCGGGTGCCGGTTCGTGCCCGCAGATGCAACCTGAATTGACCACTATCGACCGCCGGGAAGAAGTCCTGGCCCAACCAGGGGATCAGGATCCCGACCGAAACCACACAGATCGCCAGGAAGGCTAGCAGGAATAAGCGTGGCTGCCCGAGGCACCGCGCGAGCAGCCCACGATAGCGATCCCGCAAGCGTTCGAAAGCCTCCTCGAAACGAACCTGCAGGCGAACCAAAAAGTTCCCCTGACGGGCGGAGCGATGCTCCTCCAGGCTGCGCAAGAGATATTTCGCCATGGTCGGAACCAGCGTCCGGGAGAGCAGATAGGACGCCAACATGGCAAACACCACGGCTTCTCCCAGGGGAACAAACAGGTAGCGGGCGACTCCCGTCAGGAAGAACATGGGCACAAACACGATGCAAATGGAGAGGGTCGAAACAAAGGCCGGCACCGCGATCTGTTGCGCACCATCCAGGATGGCGTGTTCGACCTGTTTGCCTTGGCCCAGGTTGCGGTTGATGTTTTCGATCTCGACCGTGGCGTCGTCCACCAGGATTCCAACCGCCAGCGCCAGACCTCCGAGGGTCATGATGTTGATGGTTTCGCCCAGGGCGCTGAGCACGATAATCGAGGTCAGGATGGAAAGCGGAATCGAGACCGCAATGATGACGGTGCTGCGCCAGTTTCCCAAGAAAAGCAGGATCATCAAGCCGGTCAGGCAAGCGGCAATCGTGGCTTCCTTGAGCACCCCGTCGATCGCAGCGCGCACGAACAGCGATTGATCGGCCAGTGGGTGGATGTCGAGTTCCGGAGGCAACCCTGCTTGGATCACCGGGAGCAGCGACTTGATTCCGGAAACGATGTCCAGGGTGGAGGCATTTCCCGTCTTGAGGACGGTCAAAAGAGAGGCGCGCTGCCCATTGACGCGCGCGATATTGGTCTGCGGCGGGAAGCCATCGCGCACCCAGGCTACGTCGCGCAGGTAAATGGTGGTATTGCCCACGGTCTTGACTGGAATTTGGTTCAGTTCCTCGATCGTCTCCGGGCTGCCATTGATGTCCACGTCGTATTCGAGCAGACCGATCTTCGAAGTGCCGGAGGGCAGAATCAGGTTCTGCACGCTGATGGCGTTGACCACGTCGAGAGGCGACAAGCCCTTGGACTGCAGCGCGTCGGTATTCAAATCGACTTGTACCTGGCGCATCTTGCCGCCGTAGGGATACGGAATCCCCACCCCGCGCACGGTAATCAACCGCGTGCGAATGAAATTCACTCCATAGTCGAACAATTGTTGTTCGGAGAGAGATTTTCCGGAGAGTGCCAGCTGCAGGATAGGTACGCTCGACGCGTTGTAGCTGATCACCAAGGGCGGCGTCGTCCCCGGCGGCAACTGCCGCAGTTGCGTCTGGCAGATTGCGGTTACCTGCGCAATGGCCCTTTCGATGCTGGCGTTCGGCTGAAAGAAGACTTTAACCACCGCAATCCCGGGTAGTGACTGGGATTCGGTATGCTGGATGTTGTCGACCGTCGTCGTCAGCGAGCGCTCGTTCAAGCTGACGATGCGGTCCGCCATTTGTTGGGGATTGAAGCCCTGATAGTTCCAAAGAATGCTGACTACGGGTATGTCGATGTTCGGAAAGATATCAGTTGGGGTGCGAAGAATGACGATCGGGCCGAGAATCAACAGCAGCAGGGCAACGACGACAAAAGTGTAAGGACGGCGTAGCGCTAATCGAACAATCCACATAAATGCCTCGGGCCCTTAGCCTGCGCCCAGCCCGCGCCGGCAAGCGCACCCTGAACCGGCGCCGAGCGGCCAGCGGTCTTACGTGGCTCGGTGCTTGTTCCCGCTGCACGGCCGCATAAGCTATTCCATTCAGGGGTTCAAGGGACGATTCAGAGTTTTGAAAGTCGATAAGGGGCGGGTGACAGCCCTGCCCATCCGCCACGGGCTCTCGCCCCGAACCTGCTCTAAGGTCCACTATAAACCCGTCGTCGGGCGGTTGTCGTGGAAGGCGCGGGTGCGAAACCCCCATCTCCACAGGCAATCTGCTGTATACTGCGCTAAAGTTCGCTTCCCAGGGAAGTTCATTATGTCACTGAAAATGGCTGAAGAGGTATCCCCCCAGGTTCCTGCCGATGATTTTCAAGCTTTGGAAGAGAAGGTCTATCGCACGATCGAGTTGTATAAGGCGGCGCGAGAGGCGCGATCAATCGCGGAGCGCGACGCCACCCGCCTGCGCGAACAACTGGAAGAGCGTGAGGAGCAGCTTGAGACCTTGCGCCGGGAGAATGTGCAGTTGCGGCGGGAACGCGAGGAAGTCCGAAGCCGGGTCGAAAAGATGCTACAGCAGATTGAGGTGTTGAGCGAAGAGCAAGCTGCAAGTTGAGGAGCAAAGAATTATGGCAACCGCGAGCAAGCAGCCCCAGGTCGACGGACCCAGCCACCGCAGCGTGCGAGTAGAGATCTTTGATCAGGCTTACAATCTTCGCGGGTCGGATGCGGAGCATATTCTCAAGTTGGCAGAATACGTGGACGCCAAAATGCGGGCGGTCGCCGAGCAGGCCCGCACGGTGGACACGGTCCGCGTGGCGGTTCTCGCGGCTTTGAATATTGCCGACGAATACCACTTGCTACGAAGAAGTCACGATGGTGGCAAGGTGGACTATCTCAAGCGCGCGCGCAATCTTGCCAACGTCCTCGATGAAGTGCTCGCCGAACAGAGACCGACGGGTTAATCGGACGGGATTTCCCATGCCGTCGACCGGCCCCGGCATCGAGGCCTCGAGGGTTGCGTTCTCCACATTCCGCGACCCGCTGGCGCGCGCCTGTACGTCCTGCGGCCCTTCTTCAGATGACCAAAGCTGCTGGCAAACTGAGTGCCAACTATTTGCGCATCCCCCCTTGCGAATTTTCATCGATTTCCCTAGCATCCAAGTGTGAAAGCCGGCCTGCGAAGTTGGTGATGGTGGTAACCGATTTTTGAACCAACACCTGAATGAACGGGGGCCCGACTCGATTTTGATCCGGTGAGCCATGCTCCGCCATGCGGAGACGCCTAAAGGGTCTCGGAGGGTTCCCACACGTCTAACGACGGTTCATTCTCGGCCCGCCACACGGCCCAGTGGGTCGGCTCCCACGTTCCCCGAAGCTCGCTTCAGACCGACGCATTCCCTCCCCAGAGCCCATTCCCCAGGTCGGGGAAGGCGCTCGGCGAAACTTTTGTTGGCAACGGCGGTCCCTTTAGCATCTAATAGAGCAGTGTTTCCGCGACTTTTTCACATTGGCAATTTCAGCCTACCAACCTACGGCCTGCTGGTTTCTATCGGAGTGCTGCTCGGGCTGTGGGTGAGCGTCCGCAATTCCGAAAGACAAGGCATTGACCCCGAACACGCTTGGAATCTGGGCATTTTGGTGGTGCTCTGTGGCATCATCGGCGCCAAGGTGCTCTACATCGTGAATGATTGGGCGTACTACGCCGGCCATCCGGGCGAGATCTTTAGCTTTGCCAGCCTGCAGGCGGGAGGCGTGTTTTCCGGCGGGTTGATCGGGGCCTTCGCGGCCGCAGCCTGGTATATGGGCAAAAACCGCATGCCGGCGCTGCGTACCTGTGACGCCTTTGCTCCCGGGTTGGCCCTTGGACACTCCGTTGGCCGGATCGGGTGTTTTGCCGCCGGCTGCTGTTACGGCAAGCCCACCACCCATTTTTGGGGAGTCACCTTCCGCAATCCATTGGCGCAAGCCTGGGTCGGAACCCCGCTCGGAGTTGCTCTCGAGCCCACGCAGCTTTTTGAGTCCGCGGTAGAGCTGGCGAACTTTTTCATTTTGATGTGGGTGCTCAAGCACAAAAAATTTGATGGCCAGGTGTTCGGCGCCTACCTCTTCCTCTACGGGGTGGCACGATATTTTCTCGAATTCCTCCGCGATGATCCCGGCCGCGGCTCGTTGTTTAACGGTCGCATGAGCGGAACCCAGCTGATCGCAATTGCGCTGGTCGCGACCGGTGGTCTCATCTGGTGGTTGCGGCCAGGGGTCAAGGCGCTCGGAACCCAAACAGCGCGCTAACTGCAGAGAGCCTTCGCGGGCGAGTTGAGCCGGCAACCGCGCCGGCTTGAGCTTGCGGTATGCTTTTCGAATCCACCCCGCATGGCCGAGTTTCCTAAAACCTTCCTCGGAACCGTCGACGATGCCGGCAAACGGCTGGATCAGTATTTAGCCGGCCATCTTGCCGACACCAGCCGGGCGCGGATTCAGCGGCTGGTATCCGCGAAGAAAGTTCTGGTCAATGGTGTGCCCGCCAAACCCTCCTTCCGATTGCGCGGCAGCGAACAGATCACCGTACTCGGTGCCATCGAATCCCCCGCCCTGCGCGCAATTCCGGAAGAGATCCCTTTGGACATCGTCTATCAAGACGAGGATCTGGTGGTGGTGAACAAGCCAGCCGGGATGATGGTACATGCGGGCGCAGGCGCGACCGAAGCCGAGCGCAATCGTGGCACGCTGGTGAACGCCCTGCTCCACCGATTCGGCCAGCTCTCCGCCCTGGCGGGCGAGTTGCGGCCGGGCATCGTCCATCGCCTGGACAAGGCGACCAGCGGGCTCATCGTGATCGCGAAGAACGACGCCTCCCATCGCCAGTTGGCCGCACAATTCGCTCGCCGGCAAGTCGAGAAAACCTATCTTGCGCTGGTGCACGGCTGGCTTCAGGACGACCGGGGCACAATCGTGAAGAGCATCCGCCGCGACCGCGTACGCAGAACCCGCATGACCACCCGCCGGTCGGGCGGGCGCGAGGCCATCACCCGCTACTTCGCGAAGCAGCGAATAGAATCCCCCTACGGCAAGTTTACGTTCTTAGAGCTCGCCCTCGATACCGGCCGCACTCATCAAATCCGGGTTCATCTGGCTTCGCTCGGGCATCCGGTCGTCGGCGACACGCTGTACGGAGCCCCGCGGGAGTTGCACCCAAGGAATGCACCGCCGATCTCGCTTGCCAGAAATTTCCTGCATGCCGCTCGCTTGCAATTCAAGCATCCAAGAAGCGGAGAATCTCTCAGCTTCTCTCTTCCCCTGCCCGAAGACCTATCCGAATTTCTCCGCCAGCTGGCAAGGTAACGTCAACATCCTGCCCCGGGTTGTGGCTCTTGTTCGGCCTTCGTCGAGCCCTCGGCGGGTTCGATTACCATACCTAGAATGCCCACTGGTTTCCGCAGCTGGCTCTGGGAGCCGCGACGGCTGTTGTGCCTCGCCGCCTGCCTGGCCGCATGGGTCGTCCAGTCTGGCGAGCTCGGCTCAAGCGACACCATGCACCGCTTGCAGGCCACTCATTCCTTCTGGACTTCCGAGCCCGCGGTCTTTCCGAACGAATATCCCGAATTCGGGGTTCATGGCCGAAACGGCCGACTCTACGGATGGTTTGGCATGGGCCAGTCCCTGCTGATGTGGCCGGCCGACCTGGTGGGCACCTGGTTGGAGCGGCTGCCCATGTTTGACGACTACAACGGGAATGATCCTAGCGTCCGCAACATTGTGGTCAGCTACAGCACCAACCTGCTCCTCAGCGGCTTGACCGCGCTGCTCGCGTTCCGCTTTCTGCGGCAACTCAGGTTCACCGCCCAACAGGCGACGGCAGGTGGGTTGGCTCTGCTGTTTTGTACAACCCACCTGCATTACACCCAGAACATGATGGAGAACAATTACATCATGCTCCTGACCTTGACCGGCCTCTGCTTCGAGTACCATTGGCTGCGCACCGGCAGCAGGCGGTGGCTGCTTGTGGGTGCCGGTGCTTTTGGCCTGAACTTGCTGACCCGATTGACTGCGGGCATGGACCTGATCGCCGGCGGGGTTTTCGTGCTCTTCGTCTGCTGGTATGAGCGCGTTCCCATCCGAGACCTAGCCACACGTCTGATGAGCTACGCCAAAACCGTTGCTCCCGTCTATGCTGGGTTCTTCCTCATCGATCGCGCTTATCAGTACTACCGCTTCGGGTCGTTTCTGCACACGTATGTTTGGGTGGTTGCCCGGGAGTATCACAAACTCAATCCCGCACTCCCGCCCAACTATCCTTGGGAAACGCCCTTCCACGTGGGGTTTCTGGGCCCGCTCCTGACTCCGGAAAAATCGATCTTTCTGTTCGATCCCCTGATCATGCTGACGCTTGTGGTCTCGGTCGTCGGATGGAGGAATTTTACCCCGGAAATCAAGGCTTACCTGGTTGCCTCCCTTCTGCTGGTGCTCGCCTACATCAGCTTTTAC
>JASHSL010000341.1 GCA_030040855.1 Terriglobales bacterium | reverse complement strand
ACGCTACGGTGGATGTGACGCAAAACGTTTACAACCGGACGTGGTGGGAAGAGCGAGTGGAAGCTGTGAGTTTAGCCGCCGCCAGTGTTTGGCGGGAGTTTACACCGGGCCAGCAGCCGGTCCGGACGGTGTAAACCCTTTTGTGTAAACCCGCATGACCCGACGAATTTGCAAGTTCTTGAAAAGAATTGGTCGGGATGTGTATTTGATTCCAGGATGCCAGATGCACCCGATTGGATCACGATGCACTCCGGGCACTTAGAGCAGGGCGAGGTGACAATGCATAGGAATGGTGATCGCAGTGGCCCCAGCGAATTCCCGTGTTCGCTCGATCGCCACAGGTCCCTGAGGGCTCAGCTTAGCAAGCAATTCGGCATAATCGCGGAAAGTCTGTTCTGTGCGGAAGGTTTCTCGGCGGCGAATGCCGAATCGCTCCATAGCTTCTGAGCTGCGGCGAACTTTCTCTTCTTCCGCAGCGTGGAAGGCCCAAGCCGAACCCGGAGAGTGATCGAACACCACTATGTCGGGTGCCAGCGTGCGAGCATGCACGAGAGCTTTCATGGGGTCAGCCATCTCATGCAGGCAGAATTCGAAATACACCACATTGCCAGACGAGACGACCTCTTCGAACTTCGCGCAAACAACATCCACGAAATCTTGCATCCCCTTAGCCGCAACACGCCTCTTCAATTCGTCAAGGGCATCCCTGTTATGGTCGATTGCTATCAGCTTCTCTGGTCTGACGGTTGGATTGAGGAGTTGCCCGCCGCCTGCTCCGACAAGGAGCACAGCCTTCGCAGTGAAATCGTAAAAGCTTCGAAGCTGGGCGATCAGCCTTGCGTAATCGGCGGCCATCGTTAAAGATACCCTGAACAACTCGGCGGAGCACCTTCAGCCTTCCGTTCCTTTTTGCTACAGGCAGAATCTGATCTCGAACCGCCGTTTCGCCATAGAAATCACAAGTAGTCAGCCACCGATCATGCCGACGCTTTCCCGCCAACGTCCAATTCAATGCGGCACAGCGCGGACAAAATAATGTACCTTTGTACGTGGCTCAGCCGAGACCGCGAAGGCCTGGAAGTTAGGCGACACCTACACAATTACCCAGCCCCGTTACGGGCCTTCTATCTCCACGATGAGAAAACCACCGGGAGAAAGAGGATCTCGAAGCCAGTGCGCGAGCGTTCCACTTGCGCCTGTGTATAGCGATAATATACACTATACAGGTGATAAAGAGCTTCCGGCACAAGGGTGTCGAGCAGTTCTTCAGGACAGGCTCCAAGGCAAAAATCCAGCCGAACCATGCCGAACGGCTCCGGAAGCAGCTTTTTGCGCTGGACAATGCTAAGTCCCCGAAGGACATGAATGCGCCTGGCTGGAGGCTGCATCCCTTGCACGGCGACCTTCAAGGGCATTGGTCGGTGGACGTCAGTGGCAACTGGCGCTTGACGTTCGCTTTCGAGGGCGAAGATGCCGTGCTTGTGGACTATCGAGATTACCACTGAGGTTTGCTTATGCGTATGCACAATCCACCCCATCCAGGAGAGGTGCTTCGAGATTATCTTGGTGGCGTGTCCATAACTGACGCGGCCAAGCATTTGGGAGTGACGCGAGCGGCCCTGTCCCGCATTCTTAACGGCAGCGCAGGGATATCGGCAGAGATGGCTCTACGACTCTCGGAAGCGCTTGGCACTAGCCCAGAGTTGTGGATCGGGATGCAGGCCCAGTACGACCTATGGCAGGCATCGAAACGGCGCCGCGCTAAAGTACCACATTTGGCGACGGCCGCAAGATTAACCGGGTGATCAACGTTCAAAGAAACCATTCCTTCGCGTGGCAAGTGTGCCTGTGAGTTTTTGGTGTGTATTATCAATGTCATCAAACATCGTGTCGCCCTTTACGGCGATGCACACGGATTCTCGGTACAACTTCGGTACAACTGAGGGAGAGAAAGAGTGTGTGCTTCGCCAAAACTCTGTCCGACCGCGAAATCAACAGTTTGCACAGCTCCTCAGCCCTGTGCCTCATCAAAACTTCGCGCCTCCATTATGAAGGGCAGAAGAGCATTCCTGTTCGAGTTTTCTCGTTTGTCGGCTTGATTCGGTTGATCTGCATAGGGGGACAAGTTCGCCCGAATCAGTGGATCAGCGGATCAGCTACGACCACCTGCCAGGGAAGAGGCAAGCGAATGCGGCCTCGCTGCGCTGGAACTATGCTGCGAGGTCGTAACGATGGTGCAGTCCGCCGAGGCGGGGCAAGGAATGGAATCCTGCCACCGACGGCAGAACGACTCTCGACCGGGCGCCCCGCTGGGGTGTCTTTCGCCAGCCCCAGATGCGTCCGATCCTGGTGGTGCCAGTACAGCCGGAAGCCGGCTTGGTGCCATGCGATCACCGTTCGTGGCGTCACCAGGACCAAAGGCTTCTGCCATCCAGACCAGAGACTCCTCAAGGCAACCCAAAACAGCTCGTGCCGAGGCGATAGTCCGTGGACGCGTCGCGTGCAGCGCCAGCAGTTGCTCACGGAGAGCGAGATTCTCAAGCACGAGATCCCTTACACTAGCCGAGAAGCGCACTGAGAATCCATCCGAAGAGGTGTCGGAGCCATGAGAACATGGCTCGATCCTATCGCAACAGGCTCGATCGTGAGGGCCGCAGCCCTCGGGGATCGAATACCAGGCGGACTCCGTTATGAGGCGTCCCGGAATCGCAGCCAGGGAAAAGGGCGAGAAAACGCTTTGCGCCAACATTCATCCTCAGGGTGTTCCAGTACCGATCCAAGACGAGTACCGGGTACGGCTCAAGTTGCGTGATGAAAAACTCCACGGCGTGGTGCACCGCCTCTGCTTCGGGTGTGTCGAGATCAGGTGTGTCGAGATTGGTGTGACGATAAAGAGGAGCATAGCCCGCCGCGAGCAGCAGCGCATTGCGCTCACGCAAGGGAACCTGCAGTGCCTCAGCAAGACGCACAACCATCTCCCGGCTCGGCTGTGCGCGGCCGGTTTCGACGCAGCTCAGATGACGGGTTGAGATGTCGGCATCGAGTGCCAAGTCGAGTTGGCTGAGGCGCCAAACAGTTCGCCATCGACGAATCAGGTTGCCAAAATTTCGATTAGGCGTTGTGTTGGTAGGGATGGAAGGCAATGAAGTCACGGTGCGATTATACGAGGAAGTTTCTCTGACGAGCAGAAGTGGGCTTCCTGCAGCTGATCTTCACCTACAGCGAGAGGAATCCTGAATCGGCCGGTCAAATCCGAATTGTCGGCAACGCTGGTTCGTACAAAATTGAAGTACATTTCGCCACAGGCAATGGTGGAAACAAGATCTACATTGTCCCGTCGCTTCGCATGGTTATCGCGATCGCCTCAAGCGCCTACAACCAACCCTATGGACAAAGACGGTCTCAGGATATTCCCCAGAGGGTCCTGGCCGTCGTGGATTCGAAATAGCGAAATACTTGTGAAGGCTGGATTACGGGCAAACTAGAAATTGAACGGCGTCCAACCAACCGGGCCGTAAGTCGGCTTCGCGGAAAGCAAGCCCGTTTCTGGCCAACCTTCGGGTTGCCGACGACTTGGGAAGATCGAGTTGGGCACCGCCGTGTCATCGCATGAGAGCGGGTTCACGGTCGGGATTGTTCCCTCTTACACAGCACTCGCGATTGGCGCTCCGGGCGTCTGGAGCGAAAAGTGAAAGCCGGCAGCGTGCAGAAGGTAACTTACTTACGGGGCTCAGGTAATGATTGAGCCATTCGAGAGTCTCTTTCATCATCGGTGAGGGTCGCGGCATGTGACCAGAAATCATAGAGGACGTGCAATGTCTTTTCGAATGCGGACGATGTGACCACAAAAAGCTCAAAAAGGAGCACGCCTTGGCGGAGGTATAATGCGGGCGCGTGGGGCTTACCTCTGGTTCCAGACTCGGCACGTATGAAATCCAATCGCCACTTGGCGCTGGCGGCATGGGAGAGGTGTATCGCGCCACCGATACCAAACTTGGACGTGACGTAGCCCTTAAGGTGCTCCCGGGAGAGATGGCGAAGGATGCCGAACGCCTGGGGCGTTTTCGGCGGGAGGCGAAGGTCCTGGCGCAGCTCGACCACCCCAATATCGTCACTATTTACTCGGTCGAAGAATGCGACGGTGTCCATTTCCTGACGATGCAGCTTGTCGAAGGGCTGCCACTGGATCGCCTGATCTGCCAAAACGGCCTTCCAGTCGAACAGATCGTCGAAATCGCTGAAGCATTAGCCGACGCGCTCTCAGCGGCTCACGAAAAAGACATCGTGCATCGCGACTTGAAACCTGCCAATGTCATGGTCACGAACCAGGGCCGTGTCAAGGTACTGGATTTCGGATTGGCAAAAGACATTCGCGCATCTAACCTCGGCGACGCCACATTGACCTCGGACAGCCGGACTCAAGTGGGCGTGGTCATGGGTACGCCAGCGTACATGTCGCCCGAACAAACTTCAGGGCGTCCGCTCGACCATCGCACCGATATTTTTTCGCTGGGCGTACTGCTGCACGAAATGGCGACTGGGCGGCGGCCTTTCGAAGGAAATTCTTCGGCAGAGCTGGTTTCGGCGATTCTTCGTGATGCCCCGCCCTCCGTCACCGAGAAGCGACCCGATCTGCCGAGTGACTTGGCCCGCATTATCCGCCGTTGCCTGGAGAAAGATCCGCGCCATCGTCTGCAGACCGCGCGCGACGTTAGCAACGAATTCCGCGATCTGGCGCGGACTATCGCTGGGCCGGCATCCATTCCTACATCGACGGCGCGCGCAAACGTCGCCTCCGATTCGGGCACGGCTCGTGCAGACGAAGGCTTCTGGGTTGCGGTGTTGCCCTTCAAATACAGCGGCACGAATCCTGATCTAGTCTCACTGGCCGAAGGATTGTCCGAAGAAGTCATCACCGGGCTGTCTCGCTTCTCCTACCTCCGCGTGATCGCGTGGGGCTCGACAACGAAATATTCGAGCGAATCAGGAGACGTCCGCTCGATCGGCAAAGAACTCGGCGCCCGCTACGTAATGGAAGGCAGCCTGCGTCAGGCAGGGAACAGGCTGCGCCTTACCGTACAACTCGCCGACACAGTTTCTGGCGCGCATCTCTGGGCAGAAACATACGAACGCGCCTTTACTCCCGAATCTGTTTTCGAAGTACAGGATGATCTCGTGCCCCGAATCGTTTCCACTGTTGCCGATCAATATGGCATCCTGGCCCGGAGCATGAGCGAGACACTGCGCAGCAAAAGTGAAGACAGCTTGACGCCGCATGAGGCCGTGCTTCGCTCCTTCAGTTTTCTCGAGCGCATCAGTCCCACGGAACACGCGACAGCACGGAGGATTTTAGAGCGCGCAGCCGAGCGGGACCCGAACCAGGCCGACGCCTGGGCGATGCTGGCCATTCTCTACGACGCCGAGTTTGCCGACGAATTCAATCCCCGGCCTGATCCTCTGGAGCGCGCCATGGCGGCCGCGCAACGCGCCGTGGATCTCGCTCCGACGCATGCCCTCGGCTACTACGCGCTGGCATTCACTTATTTTTTCCGGAAGGAAATGGCCTCCTTTCGCGCTGCGGCCGAGCGAGCGCTTGCACTCAATCCCATGGATGGATCGGTCATGGGCATACTCGGAATATGTGTGCACCATGCCGGCGAGCGGGAGCGAGGTGCGCAGATGGCCGCAGCTGCCATGCAGCTCAATCCGCACCATCCGCCAGTGTTGCACTCCCCAACCTTTATCGATGCCTACTCCGAGGCCAAATACGCTGAGGCGCTGGACGTGGCGGCGCGGATGGATATGCCGGGATTTTTCCATGCCGTTGCTCTTCGAGCGGCAGCTCTCGGCCAACTGGGCCGCCATGAGGCGGCGCAGAAGGCTCTTCAGGAATTGCTCACTCTGCGTCCCGACTTCGCCCACTCGGTCCGCCGCGATTACGAGAAGTGGTGGGACTCGAAGACAACTGACCATCTGATCGAAGGCCTGCGCAGAGCGGGGCTGGAGATACAGTAGGGCTGATGACGGCCACTCGGTTAGCCACGCAGAAAGAGATGGGCCAGAAGTCGGCTTCGGGGACAACGCCCCCGATCTCCGCGAAGCCCGTTAAGGGTAACTTCCGGATTGCCCGACGACCCAGAACCCATATGTCTGCACACTATTCCTTGTGCATGTGCTATTCGGTCTTGAACGGCGGACGTGAGAAATGTGAGCACGCAGAGGCGTCGAGCCCGCTAATGGAGCCTTGATTCAGGAAGCGCTCGTATAGCGTCACGATGCAGGGCGCCCACTCGGTATGGCCACGGTTGTTCATGATCACTTCGATCCGATTCTGGAAACCGGGCGCCGCTTGCTCGGTGAACCAAAGTGGTGTACCGCCATCGGAATCACCCGACACAAACATTGTTGGGATTTGGGTGTGGATTGGTTGCCGGTCGCTTGCGGGAGCGACAGAGTGCGGCCACACTTTACACGCTGCCTGTTGCTGTCGCAAACGCCAGTCTCCTAGGAACGTGTTTCGGGTCGCAGCTCCCACTTCCTCCTCGCGTACAAAGGGCACATCATCGCTACACGTGATGGACAGCAGCAGCCCCAAGCTCAGATCATTGTCCCCATCCCGCGCGTCCTCGAGAATCCCGTTCACAATCGGGCCCCAATCGCCTTTATTCGCTTGATCGATGAGCCAAGGCAGGCGCGCTGCGCTCGACGGTCTATATAGCAACGAACGAAACCATTCAGCGACACGGCCCTGGCTCAATGCGACCGTTCCCGCATGCCCAGGAACTTGGACAAAAACTCGACCTGATGCGAGCCGCTCCATGATCAGTGAAAATTCATCACGGATGTGAGGGAAAGCAGAACGGCACGAAGCATCAGACTCGCAGGCTGCGAACGTACGCTGCATTGTCGATTGCGCAGCTTTTGCGTCAGGCAACGGAATCGCAATATCAATTGGCACGACGCTTCCGAGGTAGATGGTTCGAACGCTGCTGGGGTAAGCTCGTACGAATACCTGTGCCGCCCGCGTGCCGTAAGATCCAGCAAACAGATTTAGCTTCCCGTAACCGAGAGTCCGGCGTACCTTTTCGAGATCGTCCGCGAACCGCTGGTACGAGTACTGCGTTAAATCGGCATGCTTGGCCAGGTCCTTCGCACAACTCTCCACACGCGCAGGCGGAAATACGTTCTGCAGACTTTCAGCGGGATCATCAGGTGAGAAGAAGTGACATCGCAGCGCACCGGATTGTCCCGTGCCTCGCTGGTCTACTAGCAGTAAATCCCGGTCGTTCAGCATCGGCTCCAACCGATGCACACTCCATTCTGCTGCATCGATCGCCGATTCGCCGGGCCCACCTAGCAGCGGAACGATCGGATCCGGGCGTGCGTGGCCTTTTGCTGCCGGAATCACAGCGAAATGGATTTCGAGTTTGCGCGACCCAGGCAGAACCGGATTCTCAAGGACTTTGGTCCTGCCACATCGCGTGCTTCTCTTAACTCCGGGCACTGAGCATGACTGGAGCGCAGAGGGCAAGGCGTGCTCGATCTGTCCGGTGGCGAAGGTCGTCAAAAGAAGCGCGAACAGGACCGAGCAAGGAAATCGCAAGTGATCCACTAGCGGCGGCGACGCCATCGACGAGTTCGGGGGACGATTGCCTGATGCGACTGAGGGCCGGCCGACTCGTCTGGCGGAACTCATGGTCCGACGATAGCATGCTTTCGGCGGCGATCGACGGGGCTCGTGCCTTGGATCACAGTTGACGAGCAAATCAGAAGCTGAGTTCCCAAATGGCCCACATTCCGGGAGTTATCGCGTCGTGGCTCGAATCGAACCGCGAGTGACCACTTCTCAGGGTAGATAGGATGAGAACTCTATCCCCGATGACGGAGCGCGTTATGGTTTAGCAGGCTGCGGAAAAAGGGATGATGCGAGTTAGAACTATGTCGCAGTTTCAAAAGGAATTTTGTGCGGAACGTCGGCCTTGCGGGTCGCACGCCTCCATATTCGCCCGCCCACCTCGAACATCCTCTCGGATCAAGACCGCTCTGAGACTCTTGTTTTGACAATGTCACGACCAGCCGTGCACATGCAGGCTCGGCCACATCATCAAGCAGCCTGCGCCGTACGGTCGTGGTGGGCGAGTTTGAGGGGGTAGGACGGCCAGGAGTGTAGCGAATCAAAAATATTTTAACGGAAGCGACCATTATCTCCGGAGGCATGCCCATTAGTAATAGTGAGAAGGTCTTGCCGCTCCCGCGTGCTTATCCTTGGCAGTGGCCGTGACTCCCGAAGCTCGTCGTCGGCCGTATTTGAAGGCAGGGGGTCGCTCGGAAACTGCAAGGGTACGCACACCGTGCTGCCGGGTCGGTAAGCGCCTACCGGCGCCTGCGACTCCTTCTATCCACCCCATGATCCACGCGTAAGGCAGTGTCACTGCGAGAACTTAATCGAGGCAGGCCATGAAGGTCAGGAAGCGAACCGGTCACAATCCTGAGGTGCTAGGCTCGCATCAAACCGCTGGTTTTGGACCCGAGATCGACACCGAAACGATGACAAGCAGATTCTCTACGGGCTACCGCTCGACTTCCGCTCGCACGAGCGGGCCCGACCTCTGCTGGACACCCGTGCACAAACCCACGCAGGCACCCAGAT
>JASHSL010000340.1 GCA_030040855.1 Terriglobales bacterium | reverse complement strand
GACTACGCTCGTCCCCGAAGCTGAGGCAACGGCCGCCTCAAAGGCTGTTTCTAAGCTAGCATTTTCCAGTCAAGGCATGACCGACGCGCCAGCCGCAATGCCGCCAGCAGGCGAGCAAGACGATTCGCTGGGCAGGGGAGCTTGCCAATTTTACCCGGCCTCCCTCCTGTCGCCGAAAAGCGAAGTCTTGGGGGACGGCATGTGCAGCGCATGGGGAGCTGCGGGCGCGATCTGGGCATAACGATGCGCGGCGGGAATGCCCAATTCGGCGAGTTGTGGCGTATCGTAGCTGTGGATCAGATAGTGGGCGACGCCGGGATGATCGGGTTCGAGGGCGAAGAGTTTCTCTAAAATTGCAGCCGCCTGTTTGCGGTTGGCAAGACTATCCTCAGAGGCGAGCAACGAGAGCGCGTAGAATGTAGCGGCTTCATGATCGTCGGGATAGGATTCGTACACTTCCTTCATCGCCGCGGAATAGGCGCGGACACGGGCCGCGTGGTCGAGTTTCTCTGGTCCGCTGTAGAAGCGAGAAATCGCAGAAATGTAAACCGCTCATGGGCCAGCGCCTCTTTGGGGTATCGCGAAGGGAGAAAACTGCGAGGACTTTGCGCATCAAGGTTGATCTGAGCAGCTTTCTGAGACTCGGCTAATCCACGGCTGATGATCGTAGCGTCGGGTTCGTCCCAGAGCCGATGCCACAGGCTCATGGCGACGCCCCAATGCGCCATTGCACATTGGGAGTCGGCGTTGGAGATTTGCAGAAATTCCTTCTCGGCTTCTTCGTACCAGAACGAATGCAACAACGCGAGCCCACGCTCAAACGGCTTCTGCACAGAGGACTTGCATGCCACGGGAAAGTGCACCGTGCCCGACTGCGCCGGATCCAGTTCGGGATGTTGTTCCTGACCGTCCGCCCGTCCGTGGAGACAGCAAATGAGGAGGGAACCCAATAACCATGGACGGGGCCGCATACGGACCTCTGACGGCAGTACCATCGGACGGCGACGGTCGAACCTCGCCATGCTTGTCGGCGATTGTACAACCGAAGCAATTTTGGAGTGAAGGATTGACTTGCGAACCGTAAGAACGCCGTCGGCGATGAAAATCTTCCCGATGCGGGCGGGGTGTCAGGCGGATGAGCCGGCGGGCGGATTGGCTGGCCGGTTGGTGATCTCCCCTACCGCCCTCCATGCCTGGTCAATGGCGCCGTCGGTATAGGCGTAGGCGCCAGCATCCGCATTGGCGATCGCGATCCGTCCGAAGGGCTGGCGGGCGACTTCACAGGGTGTCTCGCCACCTTCCAGCCAGAAATCATCGAAAAGCGAGTTGTACTCGTAAGCGTAACCGTGGGGCCAGCGGTTCACCGTGATGGCAGAGATGTCACGAGAAGGGTCAAACCCGCCCGGGCCTAGCATGCGCGCCAACTGGTCTCGAAGGTTGCGCTCCATGGTCTCGAAGGTTGTGCTGTACAACTCGATACGCCCGGCGCTGTGCTGGTCGCGAGCCGGCAAGCCCGGCTGGCAGGGCGTCTTCATCATGTGAATGACGATGGGCTCCTCCGGTTGGCGTGCGCATTGATAGCGGCCGATGCTGACCGGCACATCGAGCGTGGCCTCGGTGTGGTAGCAACCTGGGGCATAAATCGAACTTACGCCCAGTTTCTGGAAAGCCTCCCAGTTGCGAATGGCGACGTTGGTGTAAAGCAGAGGAACTTTGGCTGCCGAATACAAGGCCTGCTTCTGTTTGCCGGGTAGTTCGTCGCAAAGATAAGGAATGACCACGTGCCAGCATGCCAGAATGCAATGCGCGGCTCGTACGCGGTAAGTCCTGCCGAAACGAGCATACGTGATCTCCACTTGCTTTGCTGTGGCGGGGTCTCCGTCATGGTTTACCCGAACGACTGTGCTGTTTAGCCGAATGCGAACCGAAGATGCCTCATCGTCCAGCTTGGCGTAGTTAGCCCGCGCCGTGACTACGTCAGCCGCGGAATCGCCCGGGATCGCCTCTCGAATCAGCTTCCGCACCAGGAGCCGCGTGATAGACGCGTTTCCATCAGGAAAGTGAAAGAAATATTTCTCCGCCTCTTCGTTGGGGATGGCATCTCGATTCATGCCTTTGCCGGGCGCGGGATCCAGCTTCATTCCGGCAAACCCAGGAGAACCCAGGCCCCAGGCATCCTGCGCCGAGACCGCATCGAATCCCACCCCAAAGAGCGGCTGAGGACCAGCCTGTAAGACTTTAACCACTTCTTCCGGTACTCCCACGATCTGCCTGAGAAAATTGGCGTAACTGACCCGGGCCAGCCGGGCTTTCTTGTCCTCGGAGGAAAGACCGGGCAGGTATTCCTTGTGGTCGTGGTAAAGCTGGAAGTAGGCGCGCTTGGCCTTGGCGGAGAGCGGGGCTTGGGCCAGGAACTGTTGCCAGCGTGCGGGAGTTTGGCTGGTCCTGTCGCCAGTCTCCACGCCCCCGAGGGAAGTGGGATCAACAACCAGCTTGTCGGCGCCGAAAGTCTCCTGGTCAAAGAAGATATGAGGCGTCAGGCCGAGGGAGAAATAGAGGTCCTTCGAAACATACTTGGGATAGGACGCTACGTCGATTCCCAACTCTTCAATCAAGCCCTTGGCAACCGCGCTGTAAGGTGCGGGGCTCTCAATCGAGTACGTTCCACCGAAGCCGAGGAGCGTGCGCTGGCCGAGCGAGAATTCGTTGCGTTTGGCATGGCCGCCGAAATCGTCATGGTTCTCGAGAATGAGAACGCGGGCTTTCGGTCCTGCAAAGCTGCGATAGAAGTACGCCGCCGAGAGCCCGCTGATGCCGCCGCCGACCACCACCAGGTCGTAGGTTTCACCGGTATCGGCAGGGGTTCCCGCGTGTTGCCAGAAGGTTCCGTCCCGCAAACTATGGGCGGTTTCAAAGCTCCCGGGATGGCTGCCGCGCAACCCGGTTCGAGCCGGAGGGTAGTAATCAAGAGATTGCTCGGGAGGGGTCTGGCGTTGGCAGGCGAGAAACAGGGAAGAAGGGACGATGGCCGCGCCAATCGTCAGCGCCGCTCCGTTCAGGAAGTCGCGCCGCGTGATGCTGCGTTGCATCCCTAATTGTTTGTCCCTTGACTTGCTCACGAAACTCCAGGCGCTGCGGCGAAATTCCAGGCTTGGGGCAGGGAAAGCCGTGCCGCCCTCCGCACCTGCGCACCGCCACTTCTGCCAAGTTAGCTCTGAGGTCCAGCCTGCTTTACGGCCAGCTCCGCACCTTCAAAGCCGATCTTGCTATGCGTTCCGTCGCAGAAGGGCTTGTTTGTCGATCCACCGCAACGGCAAAGTGAAAAAGCCGGCTTGCCGGTCAGATCGTATCGAGTGCCGTCCGCATCGACCAGCTCCACCGAGCCCTCGGGAGCTTCCACCCGATAAGGACCGTTCTTCCTGATGGTAATCTTCACAGCTGCCATGAGGCCTCCTCACCAGCCATCGCGAAACAAACAACATACCAGCTTCCGGCCGATCGAGGCTAGCGGTGGAAAGCGACTCCCAGCCAACCCGGCGCGCCCAAGAACCAGCCGCACGCTCTAGGCTGCCGCTGCTTCCTGCCCAAGCGTATGACGATAGAGCCGCAAGTATTCCTCCACCATGCGCTTGGCGGTGAAACATTGCCGCGCCCGCTGGTAGGCGCGGGCGGCATAGCCGCGGCAGAGGTCTCGCCGCTCGTGCAAGCGCCGGATGACCTCGGCCAGACTATCGGCGTCGTTGGCTCGAAAGTAAATCGCCGCGTCTCCCCAGATTTCACGAAAATGAGGAATGTCATTGGCCACGATGGCGCAGCGGGAAAGCGCTGCCTCAAGGGTCCCATACCCCGAGGCCTCGTAGCGGGAGGTGGCGGCAAAGATCGCTGCCCGGCTGTAAAGCGTGCGCAATTGCACTTCCGTCTGCATTCCTTTCAGGGAGACACAGGCTTCCCGGGCTTGCACTTTCACGTCGGTTGAGATCGGCGCGCCCGGCCCGGCCATCGGCCCGTCGGAATCTACAATGCACACCGGAACCGGATGCGCGTGCTGGGTTAGTAACGCCAGCTGTTTGCTGGCGTCGTGAAGTCTTCCGACCGCCAGTACGGAATCGTTCTTGCTCACATAAGGGTTGAAGAAGACGGGATTTCTGCCGTTGTAAATGACCGCAACCTGCTTCGGATGCGTGTAGCAAGAGCGAATCGTGTCGAGCATCCAGAACGAAGGCGCAACCACGGCCGTGGCCTGATCCAAGCCTTGGGTCACGAGAAGTTTGTACCAACGCAACCAGCGGCTCTCCTTGGGTTCGCTGCCATGCACGGCTTTCCACCAGCTGATCAGGTCGCCGTGAGCAACCACCAAGCGGGGGGTCCGGACCGGCAGGCTGCCATAGCACAACTGGTTGAGATGCAGCAGATCAGGCTGCCGCTCTTTGACCAGCGCGGCCAGATAGCTAGCGGAGTCCCGGAAATCGGTTTGCCCCTCTTGCATCCAGTCCAGGCGAAACGCGGTGGGACAATAGTCCAGACCGGACAGGTTCTCCATCCAGGAGGTTTGGGCAGGCAGCGGAATGTCGCCAAAACTGACTAGGGTCACCCGGACTCCGCTGTCCACCAGCCCGGCGACGAGCTCCCGGGTGTGCGTCCACACACCGCTGAGAGTGTCGGTGGTTACAAGAACGTGCACGAGTTGCTCCTCATGAAATCGCCCCCGACCGCGAGGTGGGTTTATTGTAGTGCGGGACGGCCCTTCTAAAGAAGCACTAACCAGCGTTTTTTCCCATCCCGCGAGTGCGCAACAATCTGCACACTGGGCAGGAGAGACCCTCGAGGCAGCAAGTACAATGAGTTCCATGCGGCGCATGCTCTGCATCACGGCGCATCCGGATGACGAAGCCGGAGGATTTGGCGGTTCGCTGGCTCTTTACCACGACCGGGGCGTCGAGACTTACGTCATCTGCCTAACCCCGGGTCAGGCAGCTAGCCATCGCGGGGGAGCCAAGGATGATCAGGAGCTGGCGGCGATGCGGCGCCGGGAGTTTGCCGCCTCGTGTGAGATTTTGAAGATCACCCGCGGGATGGTACGGGACTATCCCGACGGGAATCTCTATCGCCAGGACCTTAACCGGGTAGTGTACGAGCTCACGCTTGAGGTGCGCCGGTTTCGGCCGCAGGTGATGCTGGCCTTCGGTCCGGAGGGCGGGGTCACCGGGCACACCGACCATTCCATGGCTTCCATCTTTGCAGAGCTTGCCTTTCACTGGGCGGGACGAAACAACCGCTATCCCGACCAATTCAGAGACGGCATCACCCCGCATCGCACCCAGAAGCTATACTATGCGACCGCCAATTTTGCCTTGCCCGATCGGCAGCCGATCACCCTGGCACCGGCAAGCACGGTGGTGGAAATCGGCCGACACCTGGAAACCAAAATCGCTGCATTCCAGGCCCACCGGACGCAAGCGCCGCTTTGGCCACTGTTTGAGGCACATGTTCGGCAGCGGGGCAGGCAGGAGTTGTTCCACCTCGCCGCCGCCATCAACGCGGAGACTATCTCGCCAGAAACCGACCTGTTTCAAGGCGTGGAAGAAACAGGCTAACCGCTCTCCCAAAAGGGGGACGTGGGAAGTTCAGGGTTGGCGCGGAGCTGCGCCTTATCTCGGTCGCAGGATGTCACTCAGCATGTCGGCCTTCGATTCGGCCCGCACCAGGTGCGGGTAGCGTTCCCCGCCGTGGTAATCGAGTGCATAGGTTTTGTAGTAGCCCGTATTTTCGACGAGCAACTCGAGCGGCCCGGAAGCGCTCTTGCCGGCTTTCAAAGCATCCCGCAGTACCTCCCCTGAAAATCGTCGGCCATTCACCGCCACCACGGTCATGCCCGGCCCAACTCCCGCTTGCGCGGCCGTCATTCCCTCGATGGTATCGACCACGCGTCCCTCTTGGTTCAGCAGCAGGCCGACGGAATTGGTGGCATCGATCAGTTGGCGATCGCGCTCCTGGATTCTATACAGTTCCGAAGCAGTCTCGTCATAGACCAACTTCCAGCCGCTCTCCTCAATGCCGCCCAGCGGCGCACCGGGGCCGTGACTGGCGAGCCGTTCGGTCCAGAAGCCCCGCCAGTCATAGGGAGCGACCTGATTCAACCCATTCACCACGTCTTCGAACCCGTAGGTTTTCACCTCCGGCGGGCCGCTCGCTCCGCCATGGAAGAACCGGCAAAAATCGTCGAGGGACTTCTTGCCCTTGGTCTCGCGGCGAATGATCGTATCTGCCCAAAGCCAATTCAGCACATCTTCGTCGTAGTAATCGAGGTCGCGCCGCCACGACTCCCATTCCTGAGGTGCGTCCTGCAAGGCCGGAACCCCGTTCGCGGTATCGGCAAGATTTCGCCAGCTCCGGCCGGGCCTGTGATCGAGCTGCGCGGCGATCAAAGCGAGCGCATCGCGAAACTGTTCCGGCGTACGAAGCCCGCTCCGCGCGCTGAGAACATCGCCCAAATAGGAGGTAAGACCTTCATAGACCCAGAGCAGATCGGTTTCGAGGGGCTTCTCGTAATCGGGCGTAGTGAGGTCTTGAGGACGCCGATACTTCCCATTCCAGGAGTGCACATATTCGTGCGGCAAGAGCCCGGCGGCTAGCAGCCGCAGCTCGGGATCGACCAGCGTGCGCTCGCCGGTCCGACTGTCATTCGACTCATGGTGCTCCAAGCCAAAGTGGGCGACCTGGTCGCTCAGGCTGTAAAGAAAGTGGTAATCACGGAAGTGACGCGCTCCAAACAGTTTGAAGGCTTGATCGGTGAGGTTCTTATAGGCATCGAAGACGTCTTGCGGGGCCTCCAGGGCGGCGGGGCTATCGGCCGCGATATCCAGTTCCTGTCGCGGATTTTCCGCGAGCGGCACGATGCGAAAGTATTCCCCGGCGACCACCGGAGAATCAACCAGGGTTGTCAGCGAGGCGACTTGGAAATTGATTGCGGCGCCGGACTGGGAAGCCACGGGCAACGGGGTGGCAAACTTCCATCCGGCCGGCAGTTCGAGGCTTGCCTGATACCGGAGTTCCTCCGTCGTCCAACCCGAGGGATACAACAGCAGGGTGTTCCAATTGAGGATGGTCAATTTGGCAGTGGCCGATTGGCCGCCGCTATAGATGCCTTCTCGGCCGGTTGGGGAAATGTAATCCAGCTGGACGTCGACCCGGGAAACTCCTGCCGGCACCTCCACGTGAAACGTCCAGCCGTCGAGCAAATCACGGCCCCAGGCCAGAAGTTGGCCGTTTGCGGTGAATCGGAGACCTGCCAGGGCCTCGATCGGTCCAGTAGGTCCGTGCTCGCCCGGAATCCACTTGGGATAGTACAGCGTCAGCGTCCCAGGGCTGGCGGGAATGCTCAGGCGCGCGTGAAAAATCTTTCGCGGAGCCGCCGTGGCGTCGACCGATACCGTGATGGTTGGGGCTGCAACCGGCGCTGCGGCTGGGGCCGGCCCGGTCGCCGCTAAGGCCAGGAACATGGCGCACGCGAGCAGCCTTACACGAGCCATGAAGAAGAGCATGGTGCAGCTCCTTGTTTGCTCCCGCCATTCGCTCAATCTGAATGTGTGAATATACCAGCGAACTCCGAGAGGTGTCACCCGGGCGGAGTCCTCGCGCCGTGGCGCAGGCGCTGGGAAACACCGGAGATTCTTCCCCAGGTGGATCACCCCTGCTCTTTGGCCACGATGCTATGATGCATTCGTGCCTACCCTCCCCCGGGGAAAACTCATAACTTTTGAAGGACTCGATGGCTCGGGAAAGAGTACGCAACTCGAGAGGCTCGCGGTGGCCTTGCGGGCCGAGAAGTTGCCCGTGCTGGTGACTCGGGAACCGGGGGGGACGCGGACCGGAGAGCAAATCCGCCGGCTTCTGCTCGACAGCGCCGCGACCGGAGTCGTTCCCATGGCCGAATTGGCGCTCATGTTCGCCTCACGCGCGCAGCACCTCAGCGAGGTGATTCAGCCGGCGCTACTGCAGGGCAAGCTTGTGCTGTGCGATCGCTTCACCGATTCGAGCGAAGCCTATCAGGGGGGAGGGCGCGAGCTGGGAAGCGAGGCCGTGCTGGGCTTGCATGGCATCCTATGTAAGAACCTGCAGCCGGACCTCACCATCCTCCTGGACTCGGATATGGAGCGCAGTGTCGATCGAGCGCGCCGTCGCAATCGCTCGCGCACCATGGGAACAGGCGACGAGAACCGGTTTGAGCAGGAAAGCCGCGCTTTTTTTGAGCGCGTGCGCAACGCCTATCTGGCCATTGCCCGACGGGAGCCGCGGCGGGTCGCGATCGTCGACGCTCGCGGCTCTCCGGATGAGACTCACCACCAGATCCTTCAGGTGGTAAGGCAGCGGCTCAAGCTGAAAATACCAACCAGCGGTTCCTTGTAAGACTGCGCTATGGGATTCTCTGATTTTCACGGCAACCAGGACACGGTCGGTCGCCTGCGCCAACTCGTGGCCCGCGACCGCTTTCCCCATGCCGTCATCCTGGCCGCACCAGCGGGCTCGGGCAAGTACACTCTCGCACTCATGCTCGCCCAGGCGATGAACTGCCAGCAGCCGAGCACGAGCGATGGACTCCCCGATTTTTGCGGTCGCTGCTCCAACTGCGAGCGCATCGCGCAATCCCGAGACCTCGCCGCGCGAGTGAGCGAAGCCGTCGAGGCCCGTGACGCGCTGCGCGAGGCCGACAAGAGGGACACACGGATCTTCGTGCAAACCCACCCCGACGTGCTGGTCATTCCCCCCGATCCTCCGCAGATGATGATCAAGGTGGACCAAGTGCGTCGGGTGAGGGAGACCATCTATTTGCGCCCTGGAGAGGGCAGAGAGCGTGTCTACATCTTCACCGACTCGGCCTTCGTGAAAGAGGCGGCCAACGCATTGCTCAAAGTGCTCGAGGAGCCGCCGGAATTTGCCACCATTTTCCTGTTAACCACAAACTCGGGCGCGCTGCTGCCGACGATTCGTTCACGCTCCATGCTGGTCACGCTGAATGCCCTCTCTCCCGAGGAAATCGAGCGTGATCTGCTTCTCCACTGTCCTGCCTGGAATGCCAAAGAGCGCGCGCTCGTGGCCCGATTGTCGGAGGGCGCGGTGGGGCGGGCGCGCAGTTTCGATTTAGCCGCTTACCGGGCGGCCCGCCAACATGCTTGGGTCATCCTCAGCAGCGCATTGCGAGGCGGCGATCATGCAGGGTTGTTTCAGGTAACCGAAAGCTATCGCGCCGGAGCCGAGGGCCGCGAAAAGATGGAAGGGCTGCTGCGAACACTTTATTCCTTGCTCCGCGACCTGATGTATTTGAACTCGGGCATGGGAGAATACGTGCGCAACCTCGAGATGGAGGGAGAACTGAAAAAGCTGGCCGAGACCGTCGATTTCCCCTGGATCGCGGAGGCCGCCGAGCGCTTGGCGGAGGTGGAACGTGGCCTGCGGCGCAACCTCCAGCGATCGCTTTCCCTCGACGCCTTTGCCGCCGCCTTGGACCGAACCGGCCATTAGCATTCCCCGCGCCGCTGGCCAGACCTGGGCTGGGCAGCAGGCCGGAGCACAGGGTCGAAGGCTGAGGGCCATCGATTCCCCCTCCTAGGGCATTCGGCGTACGAACCCCATGAGACAAACGTGGGATTGTCATTCCTCGATGCCTGTGCTACGGTAAGGACAAGTTCACGCCTTCAGAACGCACAATCACAGTCATGCCGTGTGGCCCGCGTTAGAAAAAGCGTGTCGAACAGGTGACGCCATGAAAGATGCGATCGATTCCATGCCGGTCGAGCATCCGGTCGAGCCCGATGGGTTCGCCAACCGGAAACTGATTCGACCCTCTCTCAGCCGTCCTGAGTCGCTCGGCCGCAACGAGCACAACCATCCTGGGTCTTCCATGACGGACCGTCGCCCGGAGCGGTCCGACCGCAGCGAGCGCAACGGCGGCAGGAAGGCGGCACCGCCCGAGCAAACCAACGCCGAGAGTTTTTATTATCAGAAGCAGATGCAGGCGAAGACCCCCATGGTCATCGTGCTCCGCGATGGCGAGCAACTTCAGGGCGTGATCGAGTGGTATGACA
>JASHSL010000339.1 GCA_030040855.1 Terriglobales bacterium | reverse complement strand
GAAGGGGATGTCCTGCGAGATGCGGTCGAGGATGACCTTATAGGGACTTGGGTCCGCCATCTTCACCCCACCAACCTTGACGAACTCCGCGCGCACGCCATCGAGGTTCATGGCGTTGATCTTTTCGACGACCGCCGGCGGGAAGGTATTTTCCATGCCAAACAGAATTCCAATTTTGTTCACAAGCATTCTCCCCTCTAGAAACGTCGCCTCAGGTTCCGAACCTCAGCCTGAACGCGGCCCAAGTCTCGATCGCGGTGGCCGGGAGGAACCGTCACCCTGGCGGCGAAGAACCTCCGCCAATACCTCGGTTCTGCTCCGATCCTCGTCCCGGAGCGTTCAAGATCGTCAGCCTCTAGAAATACTTTCCCGCCATCCCCAGCCACAAGGGCCAGTCATGCTGGAAGTGATTTCCCCATACGTCGAGCCAATGCGAGACCGCTTTTTGTTTCAGCTTTTCCGACAACTTCACGTTCTGGTCCAGACACATGTCCCAATCCGCCGATCCCAGCACGATCTTCATCTGTCGGTAACGGCTCAGAAACCAATCGTCGCTCAGGTTCGGCAGGAAGTCCTGGGGACAGTTGAAATAGCAATCATCGTCGTAGTAGCCGTCGAGAAATGGATGGATGTCGAAGGCCCCGCTCATACTGACACAATGGGTGACTAGGGCGGGATGTTTCAGAGAAAAATTCACCGCGTGGTATCCGCCGAAACTGCAGCCGGTCACCGCCAGCAGAGAGGCAGGGTTTTTCCAGCGCACAAAAGGGAGAAACTCGTGCAGCAGGTAGCGTTCATATTGGAGGTGGCGCAGGACCCGTTGTTTGGGATGGACGGCTTTGTTGTACCAGCTCTCCAGGTCGACCGCATCCGGGCAAAAAACTTGCACTTCGTCGCGTTCGATCTTCGGAGCCAGCACCCCGATCATCCCCCGATCTTCATACTCAAAAAATCTTCCCATCGAGGTGGGGAAAACCACCAGGGGCATCCCCGCGCGCCCGAAGACCAGCACCTCCATTTCGCGATTGAGTTCCTGACTGTATCCTTTGTGGTATTCGCGGTTCATCTTCGGCGGGAAACAGCGGAAGTATCTTACCTGATTGAGGCCCGGAAGAGGACGGTCCGGTTCCCCCGCACTGCCCGGGTCCGCGGGTGGAGGGAAGCCCGCCCGGCGATGGTCTCCGCGGGCATCGGCTGGGCGCTTGCTACGTCGGTTGTCCGGTATACTAGTTGCAAGATGTCGTTTCTCAAAGGCATTGCGGCGATCGCGAAAGGCATGAGCATCACCTTTCGCGAGATGTTTCAGCCTACCCAGGTGGAGAACTATCCGGATGGGCCCGGACCGTTGCGCGGCGCCAAGTTTCAGGAGCGCTATCGGGGTGTGCACGTACTGCAGCGCGACGAGAATGGCTTGGAGAAGTGCGTCGCGTGCTTTCTCTGTGCGGCGGCGTGCCCTGCCAACTGCATTTACATCGAAGCCGCCGAAAACACCTCCGCGCATCGGGTCAGCGGGGCCGAGCGCTATGCCCGAGTGTATAACATCGACTACAACCGCTGTATCTTCTGCGCGTATTGTGTGGAGGCGTGTCCTACCGACGCCATCACCCATGGACATGGATTTGAAATCGCGGCGTTCAATGCCACGAACTTGATCTTTCGCAAGGAACAGCTGCTGGCAGCGAAACCCGGTCACCTGGGAGCCAACGCGGTTTTCAATCAAGTCGAAGTGGCAGGGGGCGCCGCCCTGCCGGTGCCGGGCAGTTGAGCAAGGATCCTTGGCAATGGATTTTGACGCCAGCCCCGACCTGAGCCGGCGTTTCGCGCATAAGGCATCGGCCGCAAGGGTTGCACTCGAGAGACGCGGACTCTGGCAGCTCGCGACCAGCAACGAGTCAACGGCGACCAAAGAGCATGTCCGATTTTCTCCAAACCGTCAACGAGCACGTGGTGATTTATGACGGCGCCATGGGCACGAACATCCAGTACCGCAATCCCAGTGTGGATGATTTTTGGGGAAAGGAGGGCTGCAACGAACTTCTGGTCCTGAGTCGCCCGCAAATCATTCAGGATATCCACGCCAGCTTTCTCTCGGTCGGCTGCGATGTCATCGAAACCAACACCTTCGGTGCCACCCGGGTGGTGTTGGCCGAGTACGAGCTCGCGGACAAAGTCGCAGAAATTAATCGCGCCGCCGCCAAGCTTGCCCGCGATGTAGCGCAACAATTCTCCACCCCTGACAAACCCCGATTTGTCGCCGGCTCGATCGGTCCAACCACCAAGCTGCCCTCGCTCGGACACATCGCATTCGATGCCATGGTCTCGGTCTACCTCGAGCAGGCGAGCGCCCTACTGGCGGGTGGGGTGGACGTTCTCTTGATCGAAACCTCGCAGGATCTGCTGCAGGCCAAGGCCGCCCTGGTGGGCGTCTTTGATGCGATGCGCAGCGCAGGCAGGCGGATCCCGGTCACGGTACAAGTCACGCTTGAAGCCACCGGAACCATGCTGCTCGGCACCGAGATTGGCGCCGCGCTGACTGCGCTTGAGCCTTTCGACGTGGAGGTCATCGGACTGAACTGCGCCACCGGACCGGCGGAGATGAACGATGCCGTGCGCTATCTCGGAGCCAACTCGACCAAGCAGGTCTCGGTTCTGCCCAATGCCGGGCTACCGCAAAACGAAGGAGGCCGGGCGGTCTACAAACTGAAGCCCGAGGAACTGGCGAGCTATCACAAACACTTTATCGAAGATTACGGCGTCGGCATCGTGGGCGGCTGCTGCGGAACCACTCCGGAACACCTCAAGGCCGTGGTTCAGGCCGTCAGCGGCCTAGAACCTGCGAAGCGAGAGGTGAAGCCCACGGCTGCTGCGGCGAGCGCCTACACCATGGTTCCTCTGGACCTCGAGCCCAAACCCCTGATCGTGGCCGAAGAGATGAACACGACCACCCGGGTCGAGCACTTCCGCAATCTGGTCCAGGGCAGGAGATACGACGACATCCTCACTTTGGCCAAGAAGCTGGCGAACGAGGGGTCGCACATGTTGGACCTCTGTTGCGCGATCGTCGGGGAAGACGAGAAGGGCTACATCACGTCCATTCTCGAAAAAATCGCCACCCGTGTTCCCGCCCCGATCTTGGTCGATTCGACCGAGGCCGATGTTGTCGAAGAGGCCTTGAAGCGCATTCCGGGAAAGCCCATCATCAACTCGATTAACCTCGAGGATGGTGAGAAGCGCACCGCCAAGGTGCTGCCCATGGCAAAGCGCTTCGGCGCGGCGGTGATCGCTTTGACCATCGATGAAGAAGGCATGGCGCTGACGGCGGAAAAGAAGACCGCCATCGCCAAGCGCATTTACGACCTTGCCACCCACAAATACGGGATGCGTCCGGTCGATTTGATCTTCGACGCGCTCACCCTGCCCATTTCGACCGGGCAGGAAGAATATCGCACGGCTGGAATCGAGACGCTCGAGGCCATCGAGCGCATCAAGAAGGAACTGCCGGCGGTGAAAACCATTCTTGGGGTCAGCAACATCTCCTTCGGACTGGACGCGTATCCGCGGCGGGTTCTGAATTCCGTCTTCCTCCATGAGGCGGTGGATCACGGGCTCGACGTGGCAATTGTCAACTATTCAAAAATCTATCCTTTATACAAAATTCCTCATGAAGAAGTTGAACTTGCGCGCAAGCTAATCTATC
>JASHSL010000338.1 GCA_030040855.1 Terriglobales bacterium | reverse complement strand
TTTTCCAGATCTTCCATGCTCTCGAGGTTCATGTCTTTGCGCATCTGATCGAGCTTCTTCACCAGCTCGGTGTCGCCCGTGATGCCGAGATCTTTGCCTTTGGCCAGCAACAGCTGCTGATCGATCAAGTCGCGCAGCACATCCTTTTCCCGGTCGGAGACGATTCGCTCGGCATTCGCCGGGTCCTGCTGCTGCGCTTCTTTGCGCAGATCGTCTTTGCTGCGCAAATATTCGCTGCGGGTGATAATCTGGTTGTCGACCCGCGCTACGATCTCCTCGATGACCTGGTCGGCGGAGTTGGCTAAGGAAGCCACGAGCGCCACGAACGACAATGACAAGAGGGGGAAGCGGATTCGCATCGTCATTTCCTGATTGTGCCCCCGCCGATCCTAGCATCCGTCGCCGGGGGAGGAACATCTCGATTGTACTTCCTGCCGCCGGTTGCAGCTAGTCCTTGGCCGCAGATGCGGGGCGGCGTCGAGCGCAGGCTGACCGCCCGGCGTGGAGTGGAGAACTGGACATGCGGTGGATTTCGAGCTTGATCGTGGGGATCTTGATCATGGCAGCTACGGAAGCTTCTCTTCCCGCCAAGACGGCCAGCGTTCCCGATCTCGAGCAACTGGAGCGGATGATCGGCCGCTTCGCCCCCACCAGCCTGCGGGTGGATACTTCGAAGCTCTCGCCCGGGGACCAGAAGGCGCTGGTCAAGCTGCTTGAAGCCGCGCGGATCCTGAACCGCGTGTTCATGCGGCAATTGTGGAGCGGGAATCTCGAGCTCAATGCCCGGCTGGGCAAAGACACGACTCCGCTCGGCAAGGCGCGGCGCGACTATTTCTGGCTGAACAAGGGCCCGTGGTCGGACATCGATGCGTATCGGGCCTTCCTTCCCGGGGTGCCTCCGCGAAAACCTCTGGGGGCGAACTTCTATCCCGAGGCCATGACCAAGGAGATCTTTGAGCAATGGGTGGCGCAACTGCCGGCCCAAGAACAACAGGAGGCGAAGAGCTTCTTTACCGTGATTCACACCAAGGGGACCATGGCGCCCGCGCCCGACAGCCTCTTCGCGGAGCCCTACAGCCAGGAATATCGGGAGGACCTCGCGCAGTCGGCCAGCCTGCTGCGCCAAGCGGCTTCGCTCACCGACAACGATTCGCTGCGAAAGTTTCTTACTCTCCGCGCCGATGCCTTTCTCTCGAACGACTATTACGAAAGCGACATGGCATGGATGGACCTGGACGCCCCGCTCGACATCACCATTGGACCTTACGAGACCTACAACGACGAACTTTTTGGCTACAAGGCGGCTTTCGAGGCCTACGTCAATCTGCGCGATGACGAGGAGACCCGCAAACTTTCCCTGTTTACCGAGCACCTGCAGGAAATTGAGGACCACCTGCCCATCGACCCTCGATACCGCAACCCCAAGCTGGGAGCCTCCGCCCCCATTCGCGTCGTGGACGAAATTCTCTGTGCGGGGGACGCCGCTCACGGGGTCCAGACCGCGGCTTACAATTTGCCCAATGACGATCGCGTGGTACAGCAGAAGGGCAGCAAGCGGGTGATGCTCAAAAACGTGCAGGAGGCCAAATTTCGTAGCGTGCTCCTGCCCATTGCGCGGCGCATGTTGACCCAGGAAGCGATGGTCGACGTCAGCTTCGAGCCCTTTTTTACTCACATTCTCGCCCATGAACTGATGCACGGGCTGGGGCCCCACCAGATCAAGGTGCAGGGACGCGACTCGACGGCCCGTGAAGAGTTGAAGGATCTGTTCGCGCCGATTGAAGAGGCCAAGGCTGATGTCACCGGCTTGTTCGCCCTGCAATACCTGATGGATCATGCCCAAGGCACTGCGATCGGGAAATTGCTTCCTTCCGATGAGGCGGCCGAGCGTCAGCTCTATACCACCTACCTGGCTTCCTCCTTCCGCAGCCTGCGTTTCGGACTCAACGACGCCCACGGTAAAGGCATGGCGGTCGAGTTCAATTGGTTGCGGGACAAGGGCGCGTTCCTCGCCCTGGGTAGTCATACCTACGCGATCGACCTCGCGAAGATGAAGACCGGCATCGCTGAGCTCGATCACGAGCTGCTGACGATCGAGGCCCAGGGCGACTATGCCGGCGCCAAGAGGATGCTGGACGAACTGGGGGTAATCCGGCCCGAACTCGAAGAGGCCTTGAAAAAACTGGAGGGAATTCCCACCGATATCGCGCCCATCTTCACCACCGCCGAAGAGCTGGCCCCCAGTGCCGAGGATTCGCCGAAGATCGATCCCCGAGCCCGCAGAAAATAGCCTTCATCAGGGGCGGGTGCAAGACCCGGCGCTCCTGGTGGAGGTGGATCGAACCAGCGCCAGGGCCGTGCCCTGCTTCGCGTCTGGCGGTGCGCCGGTCTGCTGCTCGAGCCGGGTGAGCACGGCAACACAAATCTCCTGAGCATTGGCCGCCGCAGTCTCGAGCAAGGCGGTCTTCACTGCTTCGATTCCCGGCTGTTGGCTGGGAACTTTCGCCTCCACAATGCCGCGGGAAACCACCAGCAGGGCCGCTCCCGGCACTAAGGCCACGGCCGAAGCGTCGCAGGTGGCATGCGAAAAAAGACCGAGGGCGAGACCGGTGGCCGGCAGTTCGACAACTCCCGTTGGGTCGCGAACCAGCGCCGCGGTAGGGCCGGCATTGACATACCAAGCCGTTCCCAGACTCTCTTCGTAGCAGCCGACAAAGGCAAGACAGGAGCGGGCTTGCCCTGACGTCTCGAGGAGGGTGCGGTTGAGCTCGAGGCAAAGCTCGATCATCGCTTCGGCCAAGTTCACCTCCTGCTGTCGAAACACCTGGGCGCCCATATCGCGAAGGACGGTTTGCGCGGCCCCGGCCATCTTTGCGTTTTCATCCCCGTCGACAAAGTCGACGAGCGCGAACAAAACGCGGGTGGCTCCGACGCGAAGGAAATCATAGAAGTCCCCGCCCGTCCGCCGCGCATAAGAGACGGCCGCCACACTGGCATCGCTGAGCTCGGCGAGGTCGGCCTCGAACCTCCCGCCCAGTCGCGCAGGTTGGCTCCGGTCAAGATGGAATCGAGCGGGCATGCGAGCGCCGGGAAAATATCACGGAAGGGCGAGGCGGGCAATGGTTTGTTTTCCCCTAGCCCGCTTGCGCCGGATTGCGCGTGGGTTCGGCCGTCCTTCCCGCCTCGAATGGACCTTGCTTGCCGTACAATCGGCAAGCGATTTTGCCAGTGAAGGTCTACAATCGTGGTTCCCGGACGAGCCTCTCTTGACCGGGACCTTCGCGACCGCTACCGGAATTCTGCGCCGCCTTTTTTTTGCCGAGGGAGTGAATTGGACTTTCGAAAGGAGGTAGTGCTGATGACGAATAGTTCGTTGACTCGTCGCCAATTTATCCGTATCGGAACCGGAGCCATAGCCGTGGGGACGGTGGGGCAGGCTACCCTGCTTGCACCCAAGCTGCTCGCGGCCCCCCTGCGGGGGATGGCGCCGAGCGACCGGGTGCGCTTCGCCTCGATCGGTACCGGAGTGCGAGGCTGTGAGTTGCTCGGCGCGTCCCTGCGCGTGCCCGGAGTGGAGTGCGTCGCGGTGTGCGATCTTTACGACTCGCGTCATCAGGCCGCCCGGGAAGTGCTCAAGCGGGAGGTGCCGGCGACGCGAAATTATCGAGAAGTTCTCGATCGCCAGGACGTAGACGCCGTGATCGTGGCGGTGACCGACCACCAGCACCGCCGGGTCGTCGAGGATGCCTGCGCGGCGGGCAAAGACGTTTACTGCGAGAAGCCGATGTCGCATACCGTCCAAGACGGCTTTCGCATCATCGAGGCCGCGCACAAGCACCAGCGCATCGTGCAAGTCGGCAGCCAGCGGGTCAGTTCCATTCTTTACGCAAAAGCCAAGGAGATCTATGACTCGGGCAAACTCGGCGACGTAACCGCGATCCAGGCCTACTGGGACCGTAACACCCCGAGCGGTGCCTGGGTCTATCCGATTCCCCCCAATGCCAGCGAGCAGACCATTGACTGGAACGCCTTTTTGGAGGGAGCGCCGAAGCGGCCGTTTGATCCGGTCCGCTTCTTCCGTTGGCGCTGCTTTACCGATTATGGCGAGGGCCTGGCGGGCGACCTGTTTGTGCATTTGCTCTCCGGGATTCACTTCATCACCGGCACGGACATGGTGGCGGAGCGGGCGCAATCGAGCGGCGGCATTTTTCGCTGGAGAGATGGTCGTGAATTTCCGGACCTCATCGAGACTGTGTACGACTATCCCAGCTTCCGGGTTTCCCTGCGCTCGAATTTGAACAACGAAGGAGGAGAATTCATTGGCTTCTTTGGCACCGAGGGAACCATGGTGATCAAGGATTTGACGTTGACCTACACCCCGCAGGACACTCGTCCCAAAGCGGAGGACTATTCCATCTTCGGTTGGCCGGAGGAGCTGCGCCAGGAATATCTGCGGAAATGGCGTGAAGAACATCCCGTCGCGCCGCCTCTCACTGACAAGGTCGACGAAGTGACGGAGGTGTTCACGACCCCGCCGGACTACAACGATACCGCCGACCACCAAGCCAACTTTTTTGACGCCGTCCGCACTCGCAAACCGCCGGTGGAAAATGAGATATTCGCCAACCATGCGGCCATCGGCTGCCACGTGGCGAACTACGCCTACTTCAACAAGACCATCGCCATCTGGGATGCGGACGCCAAAAAAATCCGAGGTTTGCAGTCGTAGCCAGCCAATGGCTCCGGCATGGTTCGGAGGTTTCCCCCGGCGGCTCATCGAGGCTTCGAATCGCCACCAGGGTTCAGGGGGAGGGCACGGTGGATCGAAAGGAGGCACGCCTAAGAGCGGGCGAAATTCCTGTCCGCCGGGCTGCGCCGCCGAGGCAAAGTTTCAAGTTCGCTCCGTCGAAACGCGGTCGGCGAGTAGTTCTCTCATCCATCGTTGAGCTGTAAGCGAACCACCATCTCATCGCCCAGCCGGAAGAGCGCGTTGTCTGTCCCTAAGGGTCGGACCGGTTCGATGGGAAGACTTGCCCATTGCGGAAACTGTGCAGCCAGCAGCCGACGAACCAGAGGGATGTCTACCTCGATCTCGTCGGCGTGCATTTTTGCCATAGACAAACCTGTATTGCGGCCGAACCTGCCCCGAGGCCATTCCGGTGGTGAGCCAAGCCAGGCTCCGTGCTAGTGTAGTGGGGCATTCGGATGGACGTCGATCCGTGGCAGCCATCGCTCAGGACGCACGACCCTAGTGGCTGTATTTTTCGCTGATATAGTTGCCGACCTCGGCTTCCAGTTGCCGGTAATCGGAGTGCACGACGGCCCGCAGAGCAGCTTCGGTCGAGCTGCCCTGGCCAATTCTTTGTAGGACACGCTGCAGATCGTCCAGACCCGAGATTTCGCGGATGTATTGGGTAGCGGCGAGCGATTCTTCATAGGCGAGGGTGGCTTGGGTGGGGGACAGCTGGGCAAAGCTTCCTTCGAGCATATTCAGGGGAATTTCTCGCTGGGTGCGGTAGAGTTCGGCCAGATCCTTCCCGTGGGTGATCGCCTTCGGCTCAAGAAGCTGGGCAATGCCTTCGTTCAACCACTGCGGACAGCGTCCGCCGGAAAGCTGGTTCACAAACGAGTGCGCCAATTCGTGTTTCAGCACCCGTGCCAGCTCCGGAGTGACCGAACTAAGGCCTTGGACGGGGATGCGCAGTTTCCCGTCGTTGATGGCGGTACTCCAGGACGGTGCCTGGGTTACGTCGAAAAAGGTTTGGGCGGTGTAAAGGACAACCGCAATGCTCGTGCGGGGTGCAATTCCCAGTTGGCCGACCAAGTCGTCGTAGTCGGACTCGAGCGCGGCCAGGATCTGGCTGCGCAACGACTCCGAGGTTTGCTCGCCCTCATAGTGCAACGTGAAGTGACTGCTTTCCCGCTCCGAATAGCCGGCTTGAACGCTAGCATCGCGTTCGGCTTTTTCGAGCAGCTGCTCGACCGCGGCGTCGGGCCGCAGCTCGAGAGAATGCTTCCAGGTGCGGATCGCCTCCTGGTCGCGGTCCGCAGCATATTCGACATAACCCAGGATGGTGAGCGTATCCGGGGACTCCGGGGCAATGCGAACCGCACGCTCGGCATAGGGCAGGGCTTCCTGGGCATGCCCGGTCTTGACGAGCAGAGCGGCGTAGTAGTTCAGAACGCTTGGATTCCGGGGATCGTAGCGCAGGGCGGTATCGAGGTAGTTGCGCGCTTTGGGGAAGTTGCCGCGATCAAATTCATTCTTGCCGGCCAGGAAGTAGGCGGCAGAGATGGTTGACCGGTTGCCGGAAGCCTCCAGTCGAGATAATTCTTGCTCATCAGGGTGGCCGTCGCGAATGACGTGGTCGAGCCCCGCTGCCCCCGCCGTGGGGTCGTCCGCGGGATGGAACGGGGGAAGATCGCGGCTAGAGTTGGAAACGCTCGCGGCTGCGGGCGAGACGCCTCCGCTTTCGATGCGCTCTACCAGGGATTTCGGAATGGCGTAGGTGTTCTCGCCGACGTCGTATTCAATCTGCGCCCCCTTGTCGCGAACCTGGTCTGCCCAGATGGTGCGGCCATTCTTAAGATGAATGACATCGGAAGAGGCCGGTAGAGCGAGGGTTGGGATCAGGGCGCAGGCCAGGATGAGGATGACAGGGAGACGCATTCAGGCGCATTCTAGAAGACAGGGAGTAGCCGAAGTAGGTGACCAAGGTAATCGAACGCGGCCGCCGATCCCGCCGGCTGGGATGCTGTCTTGTGCTGGTGGCGGCGAGCGCTGTGGGCGCCGTCCAGCAAAATCCCGGCGCGGAAAATCCTCCCGCCATTCGCGTACTCGGCCAGACACCGAAACTCCAGGTTCCCCCGGCGGAGACGCTGTTTCTCGAACTCGGCAATGTTGGGCTGGATCCGTCGCGCGTCTACCGCGCCCGAGGAGTTTCCCTCGATCGCGCCGCCATCCACATTACCCTGGAAGATGGGGTGATCGGGTTCACCGGCGACGTCGCCGGGCGCGTCACCGGCGCACTTTTTGAGGGAGAGGGCGAGATTCTGCTGAACCCGCCCAATCAGATCGAGCGCGCTTCGATGACGTTTGAGACGGGGGCGGCCATCCTCGAAGAAAGGTTCTCGAGCGCCTATTTTCGCTTTAACGACGATACCTTTATCAACCTCAAGCCATCGCTCTCTCCCGCCGACCACGTCCAGGAGTTTGTGAACCATTGGGGGGAAAGCGCCCGCCTTCTGGCTGGCCCCGACGCGCTGCGCATCTTCATGACCTTGAGCCGCTTCCTTCCCGTTGTCCGAGCATCCCCTGCCTTGCCTCGGACGCGGGAGGAGAATCCTCCCCCGGAGGATCGCTTTCTCCACGTGCGCATGCAAGGCGAGACCAAGGGACGGTTCGATGTGTACTTTGATTCGAACGCGCCGGAGCAAGTCTGGGCCGCGCAGACCCGGACGGTCGAGGGGACTCCCTATTACGATGTTTGGACCTCGTTCTCGCTTCGACCGAAGAGCAAGAGCAAAGGACCTTGGACCGACGTCGCCGCCGAGGAGGGTCGGACCAGCGCGCTTGACATTGTGGCTTCAAAACTTCGGGTGGTGATTACTCCGCCGACCAGGATCGAAGCTGACGCGATGCTCGATCTGGAGATCCATCGATCAGGCCTGCGAGCGGCCCTCTTCGAGCTGGCCCGAACTTTGGTGATCAAGCAGGTGGACGCCGGCGGCGCGCCGCTTGAATTCATTCATAATCCCGCCATCGAAGGCAGCGAACGCTCCCGTCGCGGCAACGACTTGGTTGCCGTGGTCTTCCCCGAGCCGACTTGGGAGGGGCAACACATCAAGCTGCACTTTGTCTACGGGGGCGATGTGCTCTCGGAAGCGGGATCTGGATTGCTGTATGTCGGAGCTCGTGGCACCTGGTACCCGAACCGGGGGCTGGCGATGTCGAACTTCGATCTGGAGTTTCATTACCCGCCGGGCTGGACGCTCGTGGCCACCGGCAAGCGTGTGGACGTGCCATCTGGCGCCGAGGGCAACGCAGCGGCGGAGTCGGGGCCTGGACCGGGAGAACAAGTGAGCCGCTGGATCTCGGAACGCCCCATTCCACTCGCCGGGTTCAATTTGGGGAAATATCGCCAGGTGGTCGCCCGGGCGGGCCCGGTCACGGTCGCTGCCTTCGGAACCGCCGGGGTCGAGCGGGGGTTTCCGCAAGCGCAAAGCGAATTCGTCCTGCCTCCGCCGCCGGGACCGATCGGCGGAGTCATGCCCTCGGTGGTGATTGCCTCCGAGGAGCCCTCTCCGGCGCAGAATGGGCAAATGGTAGCGGCCATGGCCGTCCGCGCGGTGGAATTCTTTTCCCGCCGCTACGGCCCCTACCCCTATGGAGAGCTGGCGCTGACGCAGATGCCCGGGAACTTGAGTCAGGGGTGGCCCGGCCTGATCTTTCTTTCCAGTCTCTCGTTCCTCAATGCGGACGAACAATCGGCGTTGCATCTCGAAGCAGTGGATAAAGCCTTAATCAACTCGGTGATTGCCCATGAAACTGCACACCAGTGGTGGGGAGACCTGGTGACCTGGAGCGATTATCGGGATCAGTGGATCTCCGAAGGCCTGGCCAACTATAGCGCGCTGATGTTGCTCGAAGCGGGAGATCCGCATGAGTTTCACGCCGTCATGGCGAAATATCGCGACGACTTGCTGGCCAAGAACAAGGCCGGGGTTCCGCTGATGGAGGACGGCCCGGTCACTCTGGGCGCGCGGTTGTGCGACTCTCAGTTTCCGCAAGGCTATGTGGCCATTAGCTACGGACGCGGTACCTGGCTCTTTCATATGCTGCGTACCCTGATGCGAGATGCCGAAGCGCGCGATCGGCATCGCGGCGGTGAAGAGGAGGATGCCAATGAACCCTTTGTCCGAGCGCTACACCGCGTGAGGGAGCGTTATGAAGGCAAAGCGATCACTACGCGGGATTTGTTGCAGGCGTTCGCCGAGGAGCTGCCGCCCTCCGCCTGGTACGAGGGTCGCCGCTCGCTCGACTGGTTCTATCAAACCTGGGTGAACGGTACCGCGATTCCTCGTTTCGAGCTTCACGGCGTGAAATACACCGATTCCACAGCCACGGCCACCGTCGTCAAGGGAGTGATTTTCGAGAAGGATGCGCCGAACGATCTGGTGACGCCTGTCCCTTTGTATGCTCAGCGAGGCGGCAAGCTGGTGTTGCTGGGACGGGTGTTTGCGGATGGTCCGGAGACACCATTCCTCCTCAAGGCTCCCCCCGGGACCAGAAAGATCGTGGTGGACCCGGAACAAACGCTGCTGACGCGCGTGCGATAGCGCCGGAGGCGATCCCCGGATTCGAGCTGGAGAGCGGCGGATGCTGACGGGGGACATGCTAAGGTAGGAAGAAATGCTGGAGGCCTACATCCTCGGAATCGAGAGCTCCTGCGACGAGACTGCCGCTGCAGTGGTGCGGTCGGGCGAGCAGGTGCTATCGAATGTTGTCTATTCCCAGATCGCCACCCACCAGCCCTACGGGGGCGTGGTGCCGGAACTGGCTTCGCGCGAGCATCTGCGCGCCATCGTGCCGGTCGTCCGCACGGCGCTCGCGGAGGCAGGACGGAGCTATCAATCGCTCGACGCACTGGCCGTAACCCAAGGGCCCGGGCTGGCGGGCGCTCTGCTAGTCGGGATCAGCTACAGCAAGGCCCTGGCCTATGCCCTCGACAAGCCGTTGATTGCCGTGAATCATCTTGAAGGCCACATCCATGCGGTGCTTCTCGAAGAGCGGCAGAAGGGCAATCGCGAGCTGCGCTTTCCCCTGCTCGCACTGGTGGTCTCGGGCGGGCATACCCATCTCTATCTGGCTGCGCAGCGGGAGGATACTTGGTCGTACACCAACATCGGTCGCACCCGCGACGATGCTGCCGGCGAGGCCTTTGACAAAGTCGCCAAGCTGCTGGCCCTCGGCTATCCCGGCGGCCCCATCATCGAGCGGTTGTCCCCGCACGGCAACCCCAGGGCGGTCAGTTTCCCGCCGGCGCAGATCAAGCATCCGGACCGCAAAGAGGGGCCGCGATCGAAGGGATCCCCACCGCGCTTCGACTTTTCCTACAGCGGCATTAAGACCGCGGTTTTGCGCTATGTCGAGGGTCATCGGCTCGAGAGCTCGATCGAGGCTCGACGGCGGAATCTCTCCCTGATCGAGCGCCCGAAGCTCGAGGACTATCTGGCAAATTGCGATCGCCAGACTCTCGATCTCGTAGCCTCATTCGAGCGAGCCATGGTCGAAGATCTGGTCGAAAAGACCTTGGCCGCAGCCGAAGAATATGCCGTGGCAAGCCTTTTGGTGACCGGCGGGGTTGCGGCCAACCAGGCGTTGCGGCAGCAGTTCATCAAGGACGCAGCCCGGGAAGGCTTGCCCGTGTGCTTTCCCTCGCGCCAGCTTTCGACCGATAACGCCGCCATGATTGCAGCGGCGGCATACCCCAAGTTCACCACTCGCGACTTTGCTCCGCTGGAGTTTTCTGCCGAGGCCGCCCTGGCACTCGCGTAGTCCTGCGCTGGGTGGAGAGGGTTTGGCTCAAGGCCGTAGCGCCTTCGAAGCGGACTAGGTTGGTATCGATGAGCACCACCGACTAGGTGTGCGTGGCTTTTGCTGCGTTGGCTTTGGGCTGTTGCAGCGACTCCAGCGCGTTCATGAGCTGGCTGTCGATATCAATGTCTTTGAAGATGGTAAAGTTAGCTCGCTTTTCGGTTTGATTGAAGCCGCTATGTTTGCCCGCGACAATTACGATGGGAATCTGGGCTGTGCGGGGATCGGCTTTGAGGGCGGTGATCAGCTCGCTGCCGCCCATTTTCGGCATCTGCATGTCGGTGATGATGAGATCGGGACGGACCCGGCGCAGTGTGTCGAGCGCCTCCAGCCCGTTGGTGGCCGACTCGACAGAAAATCCGCGCTCTTCGAGAAAGCGGCAAACGGTGTGCCGAATCAGCATCGAGTCATCAACGACCAAAGCCAATGGCATGAAGAATCCCAGCAGGGCGAACCAATCCCGAGCCTTAAATATGCTACATCGGCGAGTTCCGGCAAAGTTACGCTGGTCATAGCACATTTCGGGGTGACCAAGGCCAGTGGCGTGCCGGGAGCCGGAGTGGGACAGCCCGCAAGGTCCTCAGGACTCGTTATTCAGCTTCGTCTCTTCGATCCGCATGTCCTTGAATTCGCTGGACTCGAAGATCTCACCGCATTCCTGACACTCTACGAACTCAGAGTCCACATCGCGAGAGACGATTTGCACCCGGGGGTGCTTACACTCGTTCATCGGGCTCTCTTCTTAGGGAATCGGGTGGCGGAATTGCTCTCATAAACCGGACTGATCACGCTCGTCACAACCGGCACCGAGGGGAAAAAAGCCGGAAATTGGCGGTATTGTAGCCTTGTTGCAAAGCTTGTCAAGTCCCTTTTCGCGATCGCTGCGCTATGAACTTCCGGCCGATGGCAGCCCTTCGAAGGTTCGGCGAGCCCGACGGTTGCGCCCTGGGTAAGCCGCTTAATAACATGCACTTAGCTGTTGTCGGGTAGGGCAAAGGCGGGAGCGATAAGGGCTTGTACGAAGCCCGAGCAGGCTCCTAAAATCCTAGCCAGGGCACCACGCAGGCGAGGAGGAGTCGGCCCGGGCGAGAGATTTTCCTTCCCTGCACTGAAGTCTCGAGGAGAGACCATCGTCATGAGCTCCGATGTGAAATCCGTTCCCCCTAGTCCAAGTGTTCATCAGGTCAGCCCGCCGAGCAGCGGAGAATCGCCAATCGGAATCAAGCTGCCGATCTACATGGACAACCACGCGACGACACCTACGGATGCCCGCGTGCTCGAGGAGATGTTGCCCTATTTCACAGAAAAGTTCGGCAACGCTTCGAGCCGCAGCCACCGGTTCGGCTGGGAAGCCGAGAAAGCTGTGGACCTGGCCCGCGAACGCTTGGCCAAGCTGATTGGGGCCACGGCCAAAGAAATCATTTTCACCTCCGGGGCAACCGAGAGCGACAACCTGGCCATTAAGGGCGTCGCTGAGATGTATCGCGACAGAGGCAATCACATCATCACCGTGGTAACCGAGCATAGGGCCGTGCTGGACTCGGCAAAGCGCGTCGAGAGGTGTGGTTACCGCGTCACTTATTTGCCCGTCGCGAGCGACGGCCTCATCGATCTTGAAGCTCTCAAGCAAGCCATCGGCCCGCAAACTGTCCTGGTTAGCGTGATGGCCGCGAATAACGAGATTGGCGTCCTGCAACCGATGGCGGAGATCGGCAAGCTTTGTCGGGAGCGGAGTGTGCTGTTCCACAGCGATCTGGTGCAAGCCGTGGGCAAGATGCCGGTCGATGTCAACAAGATGAACCTCGATCTGGCCTCGATTTCAGCGCACAAGTTGTATGGTCCGAAAGGCGTCGGTGCACTCTATGTGCGGCAAGGAGTGAAGCTCGAGGCGCTGATCGATGGCGGCGGGCACGAAAACGGCATGCGCTCAGGGACGCTGAATGTGCCGGGAATCGTGGGTCTGGGGAAGGCGTCGGCCATTGCTGCCGAAGAAATGCCCCAGGAAGCCTGCCGGCTGGCGGGTCTGCGAAACCGGCTCCGCGAGAAGATCATGGCGCGCTTGGATCAGGTTTACATCAACGGCTCGATGGAGCAGCGTCTACCGGGCAATCTGAACCTCAGCTTTGCTCACGTCGACGGCGAACCGCTCCTGATGGCTCTCACCGACGTTGCGGTTTCGAGCGGTTCGGCGTGTACTTCGGCGAGGCGGGAGCCTTCTTACGTCTTAAAGGCTCTGGGAGTCTCGGATGATCTTTGCCTGAGCTCGATCCGCTTCGGGCTGGGGCGCTTTAACACGGAGGCAGAAGTCGACTACGTGGCCGACCGCGTGGTCGAGGCGGTCGAGCGCTTGCGCGAACTTTCACCGGCAGCCTGAGCCGCCCGCGCGGGGCGAGATGGATCCCACGCGAGCCGTCGAGTGTGGTCGCCACTGCCCGCCAGGGATTCCTCGAGCGTCGCCCGCCGCACCAAAGTCCTATCCCTTTTGGTGTGGGGGGAAGTGGTATGTGCGCGGGCGGATTGCGCAACTTTTCGCGGGTCATGGGGTTATCAGAGGTAAAGGATTCGTGGCGCGCCCGTGAAACTGGCGCCTATCGATCGAGGTGCGGGTGGGGGAAACAATGTTCAAAGGCTGCGGTCGGATGGCTCGAGCAATTTGGTCTCAACTGCGAATGAAGCGGTCGGTCGCTGTGGTTCCCTTGTTGTTTGCTGTGGTCGTCACCTCCGCGGAGCCAACCGAAATCAGTGCCGGTGGAAAGTGGACGCGATCGGAAACCGAAGAAAAGATGACCGGGGCCAAGAGAGTGAAATTTGATCTTGCCGCCGACAACTTGCTCCCTGACTCTGATCAAAAGCCCGAAGTCATGATCTACTGCACCGACGGGAAGCTGGCGCTCGGTGACTTTCATCCCCACGTCAGAACCCGCCCCAACCAGCCCGGCTTTTGGGGACAACCGCAAATGCGAGTGGTCGTACGCGTCGACAAGACTCACAGTCAGCGTTCCTGGAATTGGGTGAAGGGCGATTTTCTTGCCATGGATAAGGACACCACGCGGGAAATCATCGGCGCGCAGATCTTCAAAGTGCAATTCCTGACACCCGACGGCCCGCAAATTGCCGAGTTCTCACCCGGAGGTCTCGACCAGCAGATGGTTCGCAGAGACTGCGGCCTCAAGCCCAAGAAACCGTAAGCTCAAGACACCGAAGCAATGCGCTCCTAGCCCAAGGATTTTCCGGGCTGCCGCACGGCTTCGGCGAGGTCGTTCAGGAACAGCGCCGCCCGTGCCCCATCTGCAACACGATGATCGCAGGAAAGGGTTAGCGTCATCCTGGGTCGTACGGCCGGCCAGCCGTTGATGGCCACCACTCGATCCGCAATGGCGCCGACCGCCAGAACCGCTGCCTGCGGCGGAGCGATGAGCGCACTGAATTGATCGACGTGATACATGCCGAGGTTGCTGATAGTGAACGTGGCATCGGAGATATCGGCTGGCCGCAGCTTACCGGCGAATGCCCGCTCGGTGAGCTCGACTCGCCGGCTTGCGATTTGAGCCAGGGTCGCACTGTGGGCATTGGGGATAACAGCTGCGACCACCCCATCATTGACCGCAATGGCGATGCCCATGTTCACGTGATCATGAATGCGAATGCCTTCGGCGCTCCAGCTGGCGTTCAAGCGCGGATGCCGGAGCAGCACGTGTGCGACCAGGGCTACCAGCAGATCGGTGTGAGTAATGCGAACCATCTTCGTCAGAGCGGCGCCGGCGTCGCTGGGCTCCATTGCCGCGGCGATGCGATTGCGATAGTCCTGCAGCGCGGCGGCATCAATTTCGCGGCTCACAAAAAAATGGGGAACCGTGGTCCAGCTCTGGGTCGTCCGTTCAGCCATGACGCGGCCGACCGAACCTGGAAGTTCGAGGTTACGAACCTTGCTAGCCGGTCGATCAACCGCGGCCGAGGCTTCGATGTCCGAGGCGAGAATCTCCCCTTCCGGGCCTGAGCCCCGCACCGCCGCGATGTCGACCTTCAGTTCCTTGGCCAGACGGCGTGCCTTGGGAGAGATCTTCACTCGCGAGGGCAGCGCCGGACCACTCGCGTCGTGCGCAGGGGTGGGCGCTGGCTTTGCTTCTGGGTGGGATGCGCGAGGGGCGGTGGCCGTGGACGGTGCGCTCTCGAGGGGCGGCGTTTCGCCCGGAACAACGATCCAGGCGATGGTTTGTCCGACGGGAACGTCGGCGCCGGCGGCGGCCTTGATTCCCACGAGCAAACCGTCGGCAGGCGCTTCCAGTTCGACCACCGCCTTGTCGGTTTCGATTTCAAGCAGCGGCTCACCCTTGGCGACGCGGTCGCCTTCCTTCTTGCGCCAAGCAATCAGCTTGCCGCTTTCCTGCGCCATTTCAAGGGCGGGCATCACCACGCTGAAGGCCATAGTCGGCTCGCTATCGCTCGAGGTATTCCCGTTCCGTTATCGCGAACTTGAGCTTGAAACTCCTACCCGCTCGGTCTTGGCGCTGTTCTCGATCCTGGCCAGCACGCCCTCGCTCGGCGGAGCTTCGGTTTCTCGTGTGGTGGGCAGCGGACCGTTGACGGTGAAATAGTGCGCGCCGGCCACGAGCAGCTCCTCCGCGGGAAATCGGGTGATGACTTCGTGCCCGGTGGGTGTAACCACAATCTCTTCTTCAATGCGCGCCGCGCTCCAGCCGTCGGTCGAGGGCCAGAAGGTTTCGAGCGCGAACACCATTCCGGGTTGGATCTCGACCGGGTGATCGAAGGACACCAGGCGGCTGATCACCGGCTTCTCCCAGATGGCGAGGCCGACGCCGTGACCGTACTGCAGAGCGAAGCACGCCTCTTCATTAGGGAAGCCGAACTCCTCCGCTTTCGGCCAGACGGCGGCAATTTCCGCGGTCGTGCGGCCGGGGCGAACCAGTTCAATCGCCGCATCCAGATATTCCCGGCAGCGTTTGTAAGCGTCGACCATGGCGTGCGAAGCGTAGCCCACGGTGAAACAGCGGTAATAACAGGTCCGGTATCCCATGTAGGAGTGAAGAATGTCGTAGTAGACGGGATCACCCGGGCGCAACACGCGATCGGAAAACACGTGCGGGTGCGGGTTGCAGCGCTCGCCGGAAATCGCGTTCACCGCCTCGACGTATTCCGAGCCCAGATCGTAGAGAACCTTGCTTACCAGGCCAACGGCTTCGTTTTCTCGCAGGCCCGGTTTCATCGCGCGGTAAAGTTCGTCGTAGGCTGCGTCGACCATCATGGCGGAGGTATTGAGCAGGGAAATTTCATCCTGGGTCTTGATCACACGCGCTTCCGACATCAGTGCCTGGCCGTCGACCACTTCGAGGCCTGCTTTCTGCAGGGCAAAGAGAACGGGCAGTTCGATGATGTCAATGCCGACGGGTTCTTTTTCGAGGCCGCGCATTTCGAGTTCCCGGCGAATCTTTTTCGCCACGTCTTCGGCGCGGCCCATCTCCGGCGTCATCGCGCCGCGCAGCATGGAAATGCCCGGCCGCGAGCGCTCTCCCAGCCACGGGCAATGCAATTGGTGATGCTTCGCGGCCGATCCAAAATCCCAAAGAATGGGCTCGTCGTTTTGCGGCAACAGCGTGAAGCGATTGGCTTTGTCCTGCGCCCACGACCCGATGTGCGTGGCGGTCAAGTAGCGCACGTTGTTCATGTCGAAGCAGAGCAACGAGCCCATCGAGGATTGGGCGAGCAGGTATTTGGCCTTTTCGAGACGCTCGCGCCGGAGGCGATCGAAATCAATCCGCTCTTCCCAATCGACCGCCATCGTGCCGTGAGTTTTCAGTGCCATAAGGAACTCCTCGTGCCTCGAGCTAGAAGCGGCGAACTGCTTCCTCGACGCTCGTGGCTCACAGCTGGTGCTTACACATCGCCCTCGCCGCCGCGCATACCGTTTCTTCCGTCGGCACAGTCGCGTCTTCGAGCGGCGGAGAGAATGGAATCGGGACCTGCATTGCGCCCATGCGTTTCACGGGCGCGTCCAAATCATAGAAGGCGCCTTCGGCAATCACGGCTGCGATCTCGGAAGCAACCCCGTACCGGCCGTAGCCCTCGTCGAGCACGATCACGCGCGATGTTTTCTTCGCCGACGCCAGGATTGCCGCTTCATCGAGCGGCCAGGTGGTGCGAGGATCGATGACTTCCGCGCTGATGCTTTGCTTTTCGAGCAGATTCGCTGCGCCCAGCGCCACCTGCACCATGCTGCTGGTGGCTACCAGGGTGATGTCATCGCCGCTGCGCTTCACTTCGGCTACCCCGAGCGGAATCGCGTAGTCTTCCGCCGGAACCGGGCCTTTCAGCTTGTACATCATTTTGTCTTCGAAGAAGACCACCGGGTTCTCATCGCGGATGGCAGCCTTGAGCAGGCCCTTGGCGTCATAGGGGGTCGAAGGCAGCACCACTTTCAATCCGGGGATGTGGCTGAACCATGCGTGCAACGACTGCGAGTGCTGCGCTGCCGAGCGCCGGGTTGCACCCAGGGTGGTGCGCAGCACCATGGGCACTCGCCAGTGGCCGCCCGACATGTAGTGGATTTTGGCGGCCTGATTGACCATCTGATCCATAGCCAGGGTGACGAAGTCGCCGAACATGATATCGACGACCGGACGCAGGCCGGTCATGGCTGCGCCGACGGCGATGCCGGTAAAGCCGGCTTCGGAAATAGGCGTGTCGATCAGGCGTTCGGGGCCGAACTCCTCCACCAGTCCGGAGAGCACCTTGAAGGGCGTGCCTGCCTCGGCCACGTCTTCGCCGAAAATGCAGACCCGCGGATCGTGGCGCATTTCCTCGGCCAGGGCTTCGCGCACGGCCTGGGCGAACGTGAGTTCGCGTTCAGGCATAGACGTCCTCCTCGACCTGGTGGGTGCTGGGATAGGGCGCCGCCATCGCAAATTTCACCGCTTCTACCATCTCGGCGCGGGCTTCGACGGCGATTTGATCGAGGGAATCGCGATCCGCACAACCCTGCTTCATCAGCCAGTGGGCATGCAACTGGATAGGATCGCGTTCGCTTTTCCAATAATGCTCTTCCTGCTTCGAGCGGTAGTATTCGCGGTTGATATCGCCCACGTGATGCCCGCTGTAGCGATAGGTGTCGGCCTCGAGGAATCCGGGACCCTCACCCGCGCGAGCCCGAGTCACCAGCCGCAAGGCGGCGTCGCGAACCGCGCGCACGTCCTGTCCGTCGACCACGGTCGCCTCGAGTCCGAAGGCCCGGGCGCGGCCGAGGATCGTTCCCGCGGTGGTTTCCGTGTAGTGCGTATATTCGTTGTAGAGATTGTTTTCGCAAACATAGAGGACGGGCAGCTTCCAGAGCTGCGCCAGATTCATGACCTCGTAGAGAGATCCCTGCCCGAGCGCACCTTCGCCAAAAAAGCAAACGGCAACGCGCCCGTTGCCCAGCCGCTTGGCGGCGAACGCCGCGCCCGTGGCAATGCCCACGCTGCCACCCACAATCGCATTCGCGCCCAGGTTGCCGGTGGCGGGATCAGCAATATGCATGGATCCGCCTTTGCCCCGGCAATAGCCAGCTTCCTTGCCCAGCAACTCGGCGAACATGCGGTCAGGGGAAGCGCCTTTGGCCAGGCAGTGTCCGTGGCCGCGGTGGGTGCTGGTGATGTAGTCCTCGAGACGAAGGGCTTCGCAAACCCCTACGGCCACGGCTTCTTCCCCGCTGTAAAGATGAGCCAGGCCAGGCATGAGAGCGCGGGTGTAAAGTTCGTTGACCTGCTCTTCGAACAGCCGAATGCGGACCATCTGACGATAGGCATGGATCCAGAGTTGCTTGTCGCTCGCCCGGTCGCGACCGGCTTGCGGATTGGAAGTAGCCGTGGTCACTGGCTGGCTCCCCTGTTGACCGGGGTGGTCACTCCCGCCATCGCAGCCAGCACGTCGAACAAGCAGGCAAAATCATACTTCGCCCAGCCCATGCCGCGGGCTGCCGTGAGAAATTCGTTGCTCACCGCCGTGGTCGGGAGAGGCACGTCGAGTTGTCGGCCAAGCTCGAGGGCCAGCACCATATCCTTCTGCATCATGTTCACGTCAAACCAGGCCTCTTGTGGCTGTTGCAAGACGAAGGGGCCGCGATATTGAATCATGGGAGAAGAGACCGCGCTGTGGGTGAGCACATCCACGGCAACCGCGCGGGCGATGCCGCTTTTTTCTGCAAGCAAGACGCCTTCGGAAAATGCGAGCATCTGCACCGCCAAGCTCAAGTTGACGGCGATTTTCATCGATAGGGCCACACCGTTATCGCCCACGTGCGTGACTTTGGGACCAATGTCGAGGAGCAGGGGCTTGATCTTGTCAAAGGTTTCTTTCCGTCCGCCGACCATGACCGATAATTTGCCTTCCTGCAGCGTGATCACGCTGCCGGAGACCGGCGCATCGACCATGTCGGCGCCAAGAGCGCGAACTTTCGCGGCAAGGGCACGACTTACCGCAGGGCTCACCGTGCTCATGTCGATGAAGATCTTGCCCGGGCTTAAGCCGGCCAGCACTCCCTCGGGGCCCTCGGCGATGGCCTGGATGGCGGCGGCGTTGGTGACCATCGCGAAGGTATAGTCGGAGGCGCCGGCAACGCTTCGCGGGGAGTCAGCCCAGCGCATACCTTTCTCGACCAGCCACTGAGCCTTGGCTTGGGTGCGGTTGTAGCCGGTCACGCTATGGCCTTTGCCAAGAAGACGGTTGACCATCTGGCTGCCCATCACCCCCAGGCCGATGAATCCGATTTTCGTCATCCGCAACTGCCTCCTGCTTTGGCCTTCGAATCGCACGCCTATGGCCGAACTCCGCAGAGGTGTTTGCTCGCCGGAGCTTGACTGTCGTTGCGCACCTGCTCGAGGTGTTCTCGCATGGCTTGACGTGCCCCTTCCGGGTCGCGCCGTTCTACGGCCTCGAGGATCCGCTTGTGATGAATTTGGCCCCGCTCCGGGCCGCCCGGAACGCGGAAGATGCGCAAGCGCTGCTCGCGCAGGATTCCAACAATCGAATCGAGCAGGGAAAGAATCAGCGGGTTGGCCGCGCCTTCGGCCAAGGCGAGATGAAAGTCAAGATCGGCCTCAATATAGGCGTCCGGGTCCTGCCGGGCGCGGTCCATCACCGTAACTGCTTCGCGCATCGTGGCCAGCTCGGACTCCTCGAGGCGGGCGGCAGCCAGTGCGGCAATCTCCGGTTCGAGAATCGTCCGCACTTCCGCCAGATGATCGAAGCCGTCGGCTTGTCC
>JASHSL010000337.1 GCA_030040855.1 Terriglobales bacterium | reverse complement strand
CGACTCCGCAGGGCCTCCGCTCAAAGGACAGCCAGGCCGGCCGTGAACGAGGTTCAACCTTGCATCCTGGCTTCGGTCCCCGGGTTTCAAGTGCGGCGCGGGTGAGGAGGTTCTAGGCTTTCGACCCCGCATTTGCCGAGCGCGGCCTGCCTGGTTTGGGCGGCTGCGACCAGGGCTCCAAACAGCGCCCGCGAACTTTCGTCTTCCTCGACCGATCGCTCCGGATGCCACTGCACTGCCAGCACAAAGTGATCGGGCGAAGTCCCTTCTAGAGCTTCAATGATGCCGTCCTCCGGGCAGCGCGCGGCGATGCGAAGACCATCACCAATCCGGTCAGCGGACTGGTGATGACTGGAGTTAACCGAGATGGTGAGCTTGCCGATTCGCGAATCGCCAGGGGACTGAACCCCTGAGGTAAGGATCTCCCCCAGCTTGGATTGCGGCTCGAGCTCGACGGTGTGGGCCCGGGCCACCTTCCTCCCCGCCTCATGATTGACGCGAGACTCGATATGTTGGACCAACGTCCCCCGGCGATACACGTTGAGACTTTGCAGACCGTAACAGATACCGAGGATGGGCTTCAGCCGGTCGTAGGCATCTTGCAACAACAACGCATCGAGGTTGTGCCGCCGGACGTCGGCCAGTGCGGTCTTGGGATGGCGGGGGAGGCCGTAGTTGGCCGGCTCGACATCAGCTTTGCTTCCCGGCAACACCACGGCATCACAGGACGCAATCCGCTCCATCGCTCCTGCCGTTGCCGGCTCCAGAGGAATCCGGACTGGCTCTCCGCCCGCCTGTTCGATGGCCTTCTCGTACAGCGGCAAAGATCGCGCAACATAGTCCGGATCGGAATGAGGGACGGGTATCGCGATGCGCGGTCGCATAAGGCTGATTGTATGCCTTCGCTCGCCGGCTTTCACCACGGGCTTCGAGGAGCTAGCGGCTAGCCTCCTCAACCTTCCGCAGCGCCCTCACCTGGCGATAGCGTTGAATCTCAAAAACGCTCATCGCAACCAGCACCACAGCGGAAATCGCCGCGGCAGCCGGTATCGCGACATGGCGATAGGCCGAGGTTAGGTTTGGGTGGATGCCCCTGATGCGGCCACGAACCACCACTCCGAGGATACCGAGCAACAGGCTTAGCGCGAAGCCAAGCAGCGCGCACAGGAAGGTCACCACCAAAACTCGAAGCGGGACCAGATACCAGCGCGGGAGCGGGCGTGCCATCGAAGCGGGCATGGTTTCGATTGTAGCGCTGGCCCGAGAGGTAGAATCCAGCTTCCCAGGGTTAAGATAGGGTTAAGATAGAATGACGGTTATGTCGCAAGCTGCACCCGCAATTACGCGGCCCCCGGCGGAGGTAGTCCGCCAAAATCCAGTTTCGCAAGCGCCCAATGGCATTTGCTATGCGATCGCGGGAGACATCACGGTTTCCGCCTCCGATTTGGAGCGCATGGTTGCGGCCGTGCCTGATTCTGCAGCCGCCGCCTTGGTGCGCAAGGCTTACTACTTTGTTCCCCTCACGCTCAATCAGGGAGAGGACACCTTGATTGCCGACCGCTACGACGTGGCGCTCAGTGACAACGCCGTCTGTCATCGCAACCTGGACATGGGTGACTCGCAGTGCGTGTTCATTTCGACCCGGCTGATGGACGATAAGTTTTCTGTGGCCTTCGAGTTCTACATCAACGTTGGGCATGCGATCGTGGAGCGGGCCGGGGTGTCGCAGGCGTTTAGCGATCTGGTGCTAAAGCAGATGGAATCGAATGCCCGCGGCGAGACTTCACTCGATGCCTGGGAGTCGCGAAAGCTGGCGGCCGGTCGCGGCCCGGACACGCAAAAGCACAAGAACGAGTATCTGGCTGCGGCCTTTTCGGATGCAATTTCGATTTATCTTCTCTCCCTGTTCATCGACGTGGACTACTACGATCTGCGCGAACGCGACTACCCGCTGCTGGCGCCGACGCAGCTCGGCGAGCGATTGCGCAAAGTGGCGGAACTGTTCCCTCCGAACCCCGGCTACGAGTTCGCCATTTACCACAAGCGAAGGAGTTAGGGAGGCCCGCGCACCTTCGTACCTAGGGTGGACGCCCAGCCGCCTCTCGGCCGGCACGGGCCGGTTCAGCTCGCCTTTGGCTGGCCCAGGCTTCTGCGAGGAGGCGACCCTACCATGGCTTCCGCAAGCAGGAACCCTCAAGCCAGGTGAAATCGCAAATCGGCGGATGAAACCGTACAATCATTCCTCCATGCCGGCGACGGTTCGTTCCTTTGCCAAGATCAACCTAGGGCTGCGGATTGGCGGGCTTCGGCCCGACGGCTTTCACGAGCTGCGCACCGTCTACCAAACCATCGCGCTCGAGGATCGGATTCGGGTGGCGGTAGAACCCGGCCGTGGCATTGAGATTCACTGCCAGGATTCCCGCGTACCGCGCGATGAATCGAACACCTGCTATCGAACCGTGGAACGCACCCTGGCCGCACTCCAGGCGCGGCGGCGCGTGCGCGTTGAAATTGACAAGCGCTTGCCGGTCGAGGGCGGACTGGGGGCAGCATCCTCGAACGCGGTGGCTGCCATGCTGGCCCTCGAGCGCGTCCTCGGCCAGCCGCTGCCCGCATGCGAGAGGCTGCGCATTGCGGCCGAGGTCGGCTCCGATTTGCCGCTGTTTGTCATCGGCGGGACGGTGCTCGGCGTCGGTCACGGCGAGGAAGTCTATCCTCTGCCCGAATTGCCTGCGCTCCCCTGCGTGGTGGCAACCCCGGGAGTAGCGGTTTCGACGCCCAAGGCTTTTCGCGATTGGGACATCCTAGGGACGCGGATCGACCCGCGCTTGCCGCCAGACCTGTTGCAGGGCCAGGACCCGCCTGGGCGGCGGGCCAGATCCCCCTCTGCCATCGAATTGACGGCCCTTCCACCGTCCGATAGAATCATGGAGTTCGGCCGCGTGTTGGCTGCGTGGTTGACGGTCCAGAGCAAACACCGCTCGGGGAAGAATCTATCGGGTGTTCCTGCCGGCGGCAGGAGCCGGGCCGAGATCCAACTTCTCGACCTCGTCCATACCGGGATCGAAAACGACTTCGAACGCGTCGTCTTTCCTCAGTATCCCGAATTAAGACAGGTCAAGCGCGTGCTTGAGCGCGCGGGCGCTTTTTACGCCTCGCTGTCGGGTTCCGGTTCAGCCCTCTATGGCCTGTTTCACAACCGTAGCTCGGCGGAAACAGCCGCGGCGAGGCTACGCAAGGCCGGCACCTCGGCCGTGGCCACCTCGACCTTGCGGCGAGTCGAGTATTGGAAGAAGTTTCTGGTTTCGAGCTTGTAGATTTCGAGTATCCTGATACGGGGTTGAGCCTCCACCCTCGAAGCCAAAGAGCGGTTACTGGGCCGTCGACTAATGGTAGGTCAAGTGCCTTTGGAGCACTTTGTCTAGGTTCGAATCCTAGCGGCCCAGCCAGAAAAACCAGCGCAGGGGACGCGCTCGCCGGGCAGCGGGTACCGGACCCGCCGGGTTGGTGCCCAGAGCCAAAAGACTTACAAGCTAGAGCTACAATCATGGCCAGCGTTGTAACAGCGACGGAAAAGAAGGCTGCGATGGGCGCGGAAGAAAAGCCGGAGCGTCGGCCGCAGCGGGCGCGCGTCGATGAAAAGTTCAAGATCTTCTGTGGCACAGCCAACGAGCCGCTCGCCGATGAAGTTTGCGCCTTCTTAGGACTGACGCGGGGCCAAGCCTCGGTCACGCGTTTCAGCGACGGGGAGGCCTACGTCCAGATCCAAGAGAATGTGCGCGGAGCGGATGTGTTTGTGCTGCAACCCACCTGTCAGCCGGTGGATTCGCACCTCATGGAGCTGTTGCTGATGATCGATGCATTCAAGCGCGCCTCGGCACGGCGGATCACGGCGGTGATTCCGTACTTCGGCTACGCCCGCCAGGACCGCAAGGACAAGCCGCGGGTACCCATTTCCTCGAAGCTGGTGGCGGATTTGCTGACAACCGCCGGAGCCGATCGTGCGTTGATTGTCGACCTGCACGCCCCGCAGCTGCAGGGATTCTTCAATATTCCGGTGGATAACCTGTTCGCGTCGCCGGTGCTGGTCGATTATTTCCGGCGCGCCAACTTGCCGAACCTGACCGTGGTTTCCCCCGACGCCGGGGGCGTGGAGCGGGCTCGGTTTTTCGCCAAAAAGATGGATTCGGCTCTGGCGATCGTGGACAAGCGGCGCGTCGACATGAACGTGGCGGAAGTCATGCACGTCATCGGCGACGTTCGCGGCCGCACCTGCCTGGTGATTGATGACCTGATTGATACCGCCGGCACGCTGGTCAAGACCGCCAATGCCCTGATCGAAAACGGCGCCACCGAGGTCTACGCTTGTGCCTCGCACGCCGTGCTCTCCGGCATGGCAGTCGAAAACCTGTCCAAGTCCTCGATCCGAGAGGTCGTAGTCACCAACACGATTCCCTTGAGCGAAGATGCTCGGCGCGAGCCAAAAATTAAAGTTCTGACCATCGCCGGGTTGATCGGACGGGCAATCCAGTCCATTCACGAGGAGACCTCGGTCAGCAGATTATCGAGTTAGGAAGCGAAGCTATGGCAACGGCAACAGAAAACAACATTTTGCAAGCCCAGCCGCGCACCGTCGGCAACAAGAACGACGCTCGGCGCATCCGCAGCAGCGGGAAAATCCCCGCGGTTGTATATGGTGCCGGCAAGGAGGCCCGCCCGGTGAGTGTCGATCCGCGGCAGGTTGCGCGCATCCTCGATTCCGAATCGGGCCACAACACCATCTTTGATCTCGCGCTCGATGGCGAGCACACCAAGGCGATGATCATCGACTGGCAATATGAGCCGATCAAGGGGGCATTGCTGCACATCGATCTCAAACGCATCGCCATGGATCAGAAACTGCACGTCCATGTGCCCATCGTCTTGAAGGGAGAAGCAGAAGGCGTGAAGCAGCAAGGGGGCATTCTGGAACAGCTTACCCGCGAGGTTGCCGTGGAATGCTTGCCGAGCGATATTCCGACTTCGATCGAAGTCGATGTCAGGCACCTGGTCTTCGGCAAGGTTCTGCGGATTTCCGATCTGCCGCCCTATGCCAGGGTCGCGGTTTTGAGCGATCCGAATCAACCGGTGGCACACATCATTTCGGTGAAGGAGGAAGCGCCCCCCACGCCCGAGGCGGCGGCGGCCGAAGCCGCGGCGGCACCGGCGGAGCCGGAAGTCATCAAGAAGGGAAAGCAGGAAACTGCCGAAGAAGGTACCGAAGAGGCGTCTGCCGAGAAGCCGGAAAAGGCCGAGAAGAAGGAGAAGGAGAAAAAGTAGCGGCGAGCGGTCCTCGTCATGGCGGGTTGGGCCGGAGATGGAAGAGCGTGGGTTCGAAGCAGCCAAAGCCAGGAATTAGCCGCGAAGAGCGGAGAGCGTGAAGCTGATCGTGGGCCTCGGCAACCCGGGAACCGAGTACCAAGCGACGCCCCACAATTTGGGTTTCCTGGCCGTCGACCGCATCGCCAAGCAGTGCGGAGTCGAAGTCAGAAACCGGCATTGCCGGGCGCTGACGGCCAGGGCGGTGATTGGTTCGCAGCCGGTTGTGCTGGCCAAGCCGGAAACCTTCATGAACCTGAGCGGCGGCTCGGTGCGCGAGCTGGTCGCGGAGTATGGAGCTTCGCCGGAGGCGGACCTCATCGTTCTGCAGGACGAGCTGGACTTTCCCTGGGGAAAAGTGCGCATCCATCGCAACCGCAGCTCGGCCGGACACAATGGGATCGAGTCGCTGATCGGGGCGCTCGGAACCCAGGATTTCTTGCGCATCCGCATGGGAGTTGCTCCGGAAAGGCCGGTCGAGGACAGCAAGGTCTATTTGCTTTCACCGTTTCCGAAGGCGCAGCGCAGCACGGTCGATTTCATGCTGGAGCTGGCGGCCGAAGCCGTCGAGATGATTTTGCAGCTAGGCCCGGCGGCAGCCATGAACCGCTTCAATCGCAAGGAGCGGGATGGAGACATCGGCGCCGATTCGCCGTCGCATTGAGTTCGGAAGGGGATTCCGGAGATTGCTGGCAGAGGGAGAAACTGGAATGAATCGCACGTATGAGCTGATGTTCATCGTCCGCCCCGACATGGCGGAGGAAGATCTGGATAAGCTGATTTCCACCTTGGAGACCACAGTGACCTCGTCCGGTGGACAGGTAAAGAGTGTGGAGCGCATGGGAAAACGGCGTCTCGCCTACACCGTCCGTAAGTTCCAGGACGGCATCTATGTTCTCCTGACCGCCGAAGGAAGCGGGGGCTTGATGCACGAACTCGAGCGCCGCTTGCGCGTGAGCGAACCGGTGATCAAATTTCTGACCGTGCGCATCGACCAGGAGCAAAAGCGACTGGACAAGATCAAGGCGATTCGCGCCGCGCGGCGCAAGACTTCCTCTGCGGCGGCAGCCGCCGAGGCGGTGGGGGAAGCGCCGGCGGCGATGGCCTAGGAACCGGTCGGTGGCTCTTGCCGACGGGCCGCGGCACCGAACCGGTGCCATGGCCTCGGTCCGGCGGCAAAGAATTCGCCACCCGGGGGAAAGGAGATTAGGAGAGATATGGCGGAAGAGACGAGAGCGACAACCGTAGCGAGCAGTGAAGGGGTTGCCAGCGCGGAGCGCGGGGAGCGAGTGGAGCGCACCGAGCGGAGGCCCAGTCGGGGCGGGCCGGGTGGAGCGGGCGGCCGCGAAGGCGGGGCCCGGAAATTTTTCCGACGCAAGAAAGTATGCAAGTTTTGCGTGGAGAAGATTGAAGCCATCAACTACAAAGACGTCCGTCTGCTGCAGCAATTCGTCGCCGAGAGCGGGAAGATTGTCCCCCGACGGCTGACCGGGGTCTGCACCCCGCATCAACGGCGCTTGTCGTCGGCCATCAAGCAGGCGCGAAACATCGCGCTGTTGCCGTTTGCCGGCCGCGCATGACCACTCACGATCCCGCTCGGACGAATGATTGAGGCCAACAGCTAGGATCGATCAGAGTCTGAGCGGCAAAACTCAGGGAGCGATCGCATGGAAGTCATTCTGAAAGAAGATGTAGCCAAGCTGGGGGCACGGGGCGACGTGGTCCGGGTTGCGGAGGGCTACGGACGGAACTACCTCTTGCCGCGAAAGCTGGCCATTGAAGCGACCGCCGGCAACAAAGCCGTGATTGAGCAGATGAAGGCGGCTGCGGTCCGCCGCTCGGCCAAGGAGAAATCCCAGGCGGAAACCTTGGCCAAACAGTTTGAGAGTCTTGCGGTGAGCTTCCTTCGTCGTGCCGGCGAGCACGACCAGCTGTTCGGATCGGTGACCTCCGGCGACATCGCCGAAGGGCTCGAGAAGAAGGGCTTCTCGATCGACCGTCGGAAAATTCAGCTCCACGAGCCACTGCGTACGCTGGGTGAGTTTACCGTTCCGATCAGGCTGCACAAGGATGTGACCACCCATCTGAAGGTCTTAATTGAGAAGGAAACAACCGAGTAGTCTTGGGGTTTCCCGGCCCCGGCCATCCATCGAGCGTCAGCTCGGGAATAGGTTGGATAACCTCCGTGCTTCCATCCTCTTACTCGGATCCCGGGGAGCTAGACTGGGCGCGATTCCTGCTGCGTTCTGCTCACGCTTCTCATCCTCACACGTCCATAGCTATGCAACCGGGAAAGCGGCGATGGCGCCCGGGACAGTTGAGGACCAGAAACGATATGCCGGCCGATGCGTGGGCTATATCATTGACGGTTGGCAAGGATTCCCCTCAGGGAACAAGGCGAAACGAAGCAGCGCGCGGAACCGAAGATCTCCCCTCTCGGGGCCTTATGGCTGGGCAGCACAGTCTAGGCCGTATCGACGACACGCTCTTAGTTCGGGAAGCACAGCGTGGCAATCGCGCTGCCTTCGAGGAACTCGTGCGGCAGTACGATCAGGCGGTACTCCGGCTAGCCATCCATCTCACAGGATCAGAGCACGAAGCCCAGGATATTTACCAGGAAGCTTTCCTTAAGGCGTACAAGAGCGTGGGCAATTTTCGTTTTGAGTGCTCCTTCTACACTTGGATTTATCGCATTGTAAGCAATCTGTGCGTGGACCACCTGCGCAAAAAGCAGGTGCGGAAAGAAGAAGCGCCGGTGGCTACCGATCCTGAGGGCGAGGCCTACGATGTGCTCGAGCAGGTCGCCGATGGACGGTCGGGGGCAAATCCGGAGCGCAATGTGATGCGCCGGGAGCTGGCCGGACGCATCAGCCGGGCGCTCGAGAAGCTCACCCCGCGCGAGCGCATGGTCTTTGAGCTAAGGCATTATCACGGGCTGAAATTGCGAACCGTGGGTGAAGTATTGCATACCACCGAGGAAACCGCTAAGAATACGCTGTTCCGCGCCAACCAGAAGTTGCGCAGCGCGCTCGCGGATATGCGGTGACAGGTGGGACCGACGGGCGGCGCTCGAGCGAGCGGCTCGAGCCGAGACTCACCCGCGAAGGGAGTTGGCTATGAAATGTGCATGGGTCAAAGAGAATGTTCTCTTGTATGTCTACAACGAGCTGCCGGACGATGCGCGCTACGAACTCGAGCAGCACTTGGCTCGTTGCCCCGAGTGCACCGCGGAACTGAAGGCGACGCGTAAGTTCCACGCGGTTCTCTCCGAGTTGCCGGTCGAGGAACCCTCCCCCAATCTGCTGGCCGCCTCCCGCATGAGTCTGCAGGAAGCGCTCGAAACCGCCCAACCGGGCGGCTTCTGGCGTCGGCTGGTGTTTGACCCCGGGGCGTGGCTCCGGCAAGTGCAATTGGCCCCTGCCTTAGCGGCGGTACTGTTCATTCTCGGGTTTGCCGGCGGCGTCGGAACCAGCTATAAGCTCATGTCGAACTCGGCAACCCTCGACTCCGTAGTCCCGCGCACCGCCCCGGCCGCCACCGAATCCTCCATCACCGCCATCCGTTCGATTTCCCAGAACCCCGGCTCGAACACGGTCAGCATTCAATACGACACGGTTTCGACCCAGCAGGCGCAGGGTTCGCTGAATGATCAGCGCATTCAGCAGCTGCTGTTGTTTGCCGCCCGCAACAACTACAACTCCGGCGTGCGCATGGATTCGGTCGATCTGTTGACCCAGCAGCCGAACGACGATCAGGTTCGCGAAGCCTTGATCTATGCCCTGCGCTATGACTCGAATCCCGGCGTGCGGCTTAAAGCCCTGGACGGTCTGGCGGGGTACGTGAAAACTGATCCGCGGGTTCGCAATGCCCTGCTCGAGGCTTTGCTCGATGATTCGAATCTGGGAGTGCGGGCCGAGGTGCTGCATTTGCTCCAACCGGTTCGCGCCGACAGCAGCGTGCGAGCCGTTCTCGAGAGACTGGCCGAACATGACGAGAACCCCTACATCAAATCGCAGGCTCGCGGCGTGTTGGCCGAGCTTCCTGAATTTGACTAAGCTTGCTGGGCATGGCTAAGCTGCCCCATCAAGATCAGGCGAAGGATGATGAATAGAAGCGTGCAAAGGTGGGAGCTTGAAACCGCTGGCTAAGGTTCTGCTGGTTCTGATCGCGGTCCTGCCGTCGGCCCCGGCCGAGCAGACGCGCATCTACGGCGAGGGGGGAAACTGGACCCGGGAGATCACCGGCTCGCTGGCTGCGGTCCGAAACCTCCAAGTCAGGCTGGACGTTGGATCCGTACGAGTTACCGGGGGTGCCCAGCAATCGATCGACTACACCATTCGCAACCTTTCCTACAGCGGCTCCGAACAGGCGGCGCGCCGCGAATTCGAGAACTTCAAAATCAGTGCCTCGGTGCGGGGAGACACAGCCCGCATTGTGGGGGAATGGGAAGGAGGCAAATCGCATCGGTTTTCGGGTGATGTAGTGGTCCGGGTCCCCCGGGAAATGGGGGAGGTCAAAGTCGAAACCTCGGGAGGCAATGTCTCGACGAGTGGAATTACCGGGCGCCTGGAGGCGGAGAGCGGCGGGGGCAATATTCATGTGGACGATATCGGAGGCCCGATCAGCGCGCAGACGGGTGGCGGCAGTATCGAAGTGGGGAATGTCGCCTCCGACGTCAGCCTGCACACCGGGGGTGGATCGATCAAAGTGAATTCGGCGAAGGGGAAGATCGTCGCCAAAAGTGGCGGCGGTAGTGTGCTCGTCGTATCCGGCTCCGACGCGGCCGAGCTAGAAACCGGCGGGGGCTCGATCGAAGTGGAACGCTGCAATGGAAACGTCAGGGCACGGACGGGCGGCGGTAACATCAATCTGGGTGAGATCGGTGGAGGTGCGGAGATTTCAAGCGGCGGCGGCAGCCTCCGCCTGGCTTCTGCCAAAGGGCCGGTGCGGGCCGAAACCGGCGGAGGCACGATCGAATTGGGGGGCATCCCTTCGGCTCGAGCCGAAACCGGCGGGGGGAGCATCGAGGCCAAGTTCGTGCCGTCCACCGGCGAGAGGAGTGATTCGTGGCTGCAGACCACCGCCGGTGACATTACCGTCTATCTCGACCCCAGCGTGAGTCTCAGCATTCGGGCCTCGATCGAAGTCGCCAATGGTCATCACATCCGCTCCGAGTTTCCCGAGATCCACATCAATGCCGAAGGTGGCGATTGGGGACCCAAGACGGTGACGGGAGAAGGCGACCTGAACGGTGGTGGTCCGACGCTGAAAGTGCGTACCACGGCGGGGGATATCTCGATCCGCCGGGCCAGCCGCTAGGCGGCAAAGCAGGGGGGGAACCATGCGAAAACCAACTCTGATCGCGGCCTTGATCCTCATTGTCTGGGCTATCTTTGCCCAAGCTGCTTCCTCTGCCAGTGGACCCCAGGGCGAGCTTCCGAGATTCCCCGGGGAAGAATCTGAGGGCACGGGCACGTCATATCTCGGGGTGGACACCCGGGATATCACTGCGGACCGGCTTGCTCCCCTGCACCTCAAGGAAGAGACGGGGGTAGAAATCACCATGGTCGACCAGGATGCCCCTGCTGGCAAGGCTGGGTTAAGGGAGCAGGATGTCATTCTCACCCTGAATGGGGAGAAGATTGCTAGCGTCGAGCAGCTGCGCCGCATGATCCGGGAAACACCTCCCGGCCGGACCGTAACTCTCGGCATCTCCCGCAATGGCCAGCTGATGACCTACCACGTACAGCTGGCCAATCGGAAGAACGGCTTTGCCGACTCCTACGGCGAGAACGCCAAGAGCTTCCATTTTTCAATGCCTGCCATGCCTGCTATGCCAGCCATACCCGACCTGCCCGCCATGGATCTGGACATTCCGTTGTCCATCGTCATCGTGCACTCCTCGGCCCGCAGCGGTCTGATGGTGGAGAACCTCACTCCCCAACTCGGCGACTATTTCGGGGTCCGGAATGGGGAAGGCGTGCTCGTCCGTTCGGTCGAGAAAGGCAGTTTGGCGGAGAAAGCCGGGTTCCACGCCGGGGACGTGATCACCAAGATCAATGGCGAGCCGATTCACGATTCAGGAGATTTCAGCCATGCTCTGCGCTCCCGCAAGGACAATTCGGTGAGCATCAACATTGTTCGGGACAAAAAGGAGCAGGTGATGACCCTGACCTTGCCGGAGCGGAAACAATCCCGCGACTACGAAGACAGCCTGAAGCGAATGTCCAGCTATCTGAACCAGTGGCAATCCGAGATGGCGCAACTCAAACCAGAGATGCAGCAAGCCGTCAAGTGGCAGTACGATCGGGCGATCGAGAATCTCAAGCGGCAGATGAACGAGATACGCAAATATGGTGATGCGCTCAGGCATCAACAAAGAGATAGGTTTGCGATGGAACGTCAACTCCGCGAGCTTCGACAACGATTCGAGCGAAACAACTGGGAGTAATTAGAACCCCGGATCAAGATTCAGGGGCCAGCTCGGGTACTTTCTGGTGAGGGGTATGTTCGGCATGCACCGGGCCTGTGGCCAGGCAGGCGCGATTTCTTCCCGACTTCTTAGCAGTGTAGAGAGCGCGATCGGCGGCTTCGACCAACTCGTCTCGCGTGGAGCCGTGTTCTGGATAGTTGGCCGCGCCGGCGCTGATCGTAACCGGCCGAGGCACGCCGGGAAATTGCCAGTTTTCCACCATGCGCACCAGCTTCTCCGCCACTTGCAACAAGTGCTGGGGGTTGGTTTGCGAAAGCAGGACCACGAACTCCTCGCCGCCATAGCGGCATACGATATCGAATTTGCGAACCTGCTGATGGAGAATCGAGGCTACCTGACGCAGGACCTCATCCCCCAACAGGTGTCCGAATTGGTCGTTGAGGCGTTTGAACTGATCGATATCGAGCATGATCACGCCCATGCAGGAACCGAAGCGCCGCACGCGCTCGATCTCCTCGCCCACCCGATCCTCGAAGTATCTGCGGTTGAAAATCCCCGTGAGCCCGTCGAGATAGGCTAGTTTGCGCATTCGTTCAACGTAAATCGCATTCTGGATGGCGGCCGCGCATATGTCGGCCACCGACTCGAGAGGCTGGGCGTCGTTAGGGTTGAATGCGCACTTCCGATTACTGGTCAGCACGAGCACGCCCAGGGCTTGTCCATAGAAGACCAGCGGAATCGACATGCGGGAGGCGCTTCCGGGAAAGAATCGCCCATCCTGGCCCTGAGTAATGTCATCTTCGATCAGGTATTTGCCGGTCTCAAAAGCGCGTCCCCAGGGAGTGTTGCGCATCGGCAGGCTCTCGCCGGCCTGCACTCCGAGGGCGAGAGTCCCGTGGCTGGCTTTCAGGATCAGTTCTTCCTCATCTCGGAACAGCGCCGAGACCTGTGGGACCTGGAATGTCTCCTGAATCAACCAGCACACTTTCGAAAGCAGCTGGGGCTGATCGAGACTGACCGTCATCTGTTTCGCGATGACATTGATCGCCTCCAGCTGGGACGCACGGCGGCGCTCTAAGGAGTAAAGCCGGGCATTCTCGAGGGCAATCGAGGCCTGGGTGGAAAACAGGGCCAGCAGATCGACGGTTTCGGCATCGAAGTGGTTCACGTTCTCGCTCTGGCAATCGAGCACGCCGACCACCTGGTCGCGGACCATCAGCGGAATGGCCAGTTCGGAGCGGGTGTTCTGGGCAGACAGGACATAACGCGGATCTTTGCTGACATCGGGTGCGTAGATGGGACGCTTCTGCAAGGCCGCAACCCCGGTGATCCCCTTGCCCACGGCTAGGCGGATCTTGTCCTGCCCCTCATCCCAGCCAATTTGGCGGCGCACATGGAGTTCGCCCTCATCCAACAATAAGATCGCGGCGTTCTGCAGATGAAAGTAGTCGTGGGCGATTACCAGGATCTGCTGCAGCACCTCATCCAGGTCAAAGGTGGAGAGTACCGCCTGACTGGCGTCATACAGAATGGCGATCTTTTGCATGGTCTGGCCAGATTTTATCGAGGTTCTTCTCCGGAACCGAGGTTCCGAAAGTAACCTGCCAGACCCCACGACCTCGCCTGGGTTTGAAACAAGTCGTTCATTCCCCGGCGCTACCCGGAGGAAAAAGGGAAAGGGTCACT
>JASHSL010000336.1 GCA_030040855.1 Terriglobales bacterium | reverse complement strand
CTGCGGAGTACGGCATTGATTGCCGCCTTCCCGGAATGAAGTACGCCGTGATCGCCCGCTGCCCCACCTTTGGCGGGAAGCTTCGCAGTTTCGATGAGAGGCAAGCCCGGGGGATAGCGGGGGTCAGTTACATCGGGAAGGTGAGCGATGCGTCGGTTGCGGTGGTGGCCGACAGCGTCTGGGGAGCCCTGGAAGGCCGGCGCTTGCTGAACGTGGAGTGGGAGGAGGGACCGAATCAGGACCTGAGCACCGCCAGCATCTTTGCTGGACTCAAGACATCCGCCGCCGGCAAAGCCGCCATTTTGTACTCTCGGGGAGACGTCTCGAAGGCGTCTGGGCGGACGCTTGAGGCTTCCTACCAGCTCCCCTTCATGTGCCATGCACCCATGGAACCGGGAAACTGCGCCGCCCAGTTCCGCCAGGGGAGTTGCGCGCTGTGGGCCCCCACCCAAGTTCCCCAGGATGTCCGTGATTCGGTGGCCCAGGCCATCGGGTTGGCTCCTGATCAGGTGAGGGTTAATGTCACCCTGATGGGTGGCGGATTCGGCCGGCGCCTAGAGCACGATTACGGTGTCGAAGCCGCCCTCGTCTCCAAAGCCGTCCAGGCCCCCGTCCAGGTCCTCTGGACGCGGGAAGACGACATGCGGAACTCAACCTATCGTCCCGCGAGCTATCACCAGCTCAGCGCGCGGCTCGACGGCGCCGGCTGGCCCGCGGCGTTCTCCCATCGCATCGTCTCGCCATCGATCAACGGCCAAAAAGGATCTCCCGGCGAGGGAGGGGTGGATCCTGACCTGAAGGACGAAGCGGCCCTGGTCTATGCGTTCCCGAACGCTACCTTGGATTACGTGGATAGCCAAACTCCCGTGCCCCTGGGGTGGATGCGCTCGGTTTACGCGCTCCAAGTTGCATTCGCCAGTGAATCCTTTCTTGACGAACTGGCCGTCGCCGCCAAGCGGGATCCGCTCGAATACCGCCTGCACTTGCTGCGAGACGACGAGGACATTAAATTCTTCGACACCACTTGGCGTACCGCCCGCATGCGCGGCGCCTTAGAGCTGGCGGCGGAGAAAGCCGGCTGGGGCAAGGCGCTGGCGCCCGGACATTATCACGGGATCGCCTGCTTTGGCTGCTTCAGTTCGTACATGGCCGAGGTGGTCGAACTCTCGATGGAGGGTACCGAGCCGCGCGTGCACCGGGTAGTGGCGGCGATTGATTGCGGGCAGGTGGTCAATCCCAACATCCTCGAGCAACAGATCCAGGGCGGAGTGATTTATGCCCTGACGAATGCACTGCGTGGCCAGATTACGATCGAAAAGGGGCGAGTGGTGCAAGGCAACTTCGACGATTATGCTCCCATTCGCATGGGCGAAGCGCCCGCGGTCGAAGCCCACTTCGTGCCCAGCGCGGAAGCTCCCACCGGCGCCGGAGAGCCGCCCGTGCCTCCCTTGGCTCCTGCTCTCGCCAACGCCATTTATGCGGCGACGAAGAAACGGATTCGTGCCTTGCCCATCTTGACTTAATCGATGAGAAGCCTCCGCGCCGCCCTAGGAGCTTGTCTCGTGCTCTTCGCACACGTCCAGGCGCAAAGCCCAAGGTCTCCTGCCGCAGTAGCCGGATCCCGGCGGGGGCATCTTCAGCGTGGAATCAACCTCAGCGGCTGGTTCGCGCAGGTCTATGACGGCAAGAGCTATACAAAGCAGCATTTTGACTCCTGGACGAATGCCAACGACATTGCGCTGATCAAATCCGCGGGCTTCGATCATGTTCGCCTGAACCTGAATCCCCAACCTATGTTCACCACGAATCACCCCAACGACCTGCCGGCGGAATATCTCACCTACCTCGATGCCGCGGTGAAAATGATCCTCAAGCAGGGGCTGGCCGTCATCCTCGATTTGCAACCCGAGAGCGACTTCAAAGACAAGCTGAAGGAGGATGCCTTCGTTCCGCAGTTTGCCGATTTCTGGCGGGCCCTGGCACAGCACTATGCGAATTGGGACCCCGAACTGGTCTTCTTTGAAATCCTCAACGAGCCGGAAATGGCCGACCGCTATCGCTGGTATGGAGTCGAGGCAAAGCTGGTCGCGGCCGTGCGCGAGGGCGCCCCCGAGCACACCATTCTTGCCACCGGAGCCGGTTGGTCCAGCCAAGACGAACTGGTGTTTCTCGAACCCTTGCACGATCCCAACGTGATCTACACCTTCCATTTCTATTCCCCTTATCTGTTCACCCACCAGGGCGCCACCTGGGGCTCGTACTTCTGGCACTGGGTCCGAGGTTTGCGGTATCCCTCCACCCGCGAGTCGGCAGAGAACCTAGCGCGGGCCCTGCCGGATGCGACGGATCGTCTGGCGGTCATCCGCTACGGATACGAGCACTGGAACTCGGATCGCATTGACGGGGAAATCTCGCAGGTGGCCGCCTGGGGCGCACGGCACCAGCTTCCGATGGTGTGCGACGAGTTCGGCGTGTACCGTGCTTACGCGGAGCCCGGGGACCGCGCCCTCTGGATTCGAGACGTGCGTAGATCTTTAGAGCAACATGGCATTGGCTGGACCATGTGGGACTATAGCGGCACCTTCGGCTTGGTCACCAAAACAGAAGGTCGTGCCGTCGCCGACCCGGCGGTGCTCGAAGCTCTGGGCTTGAAGACATCCCATGGGAGCCCTTGACGCCGAGTTGCCGGCCCGGCGTTTTGAGATCCTGGGCGGGACTGGGATTCGGCGGGCTTGACGTCGTCCGGCAACCCGCGCCACAATCAAACGAAGGTGCCTATGCTGGCCTATGTGTTCGTGCTGGTTGCCGTGGCAGTCCGGTTCCTTCCTCATCCCTGGGCGTTCACCCCAGTGGTCGGCTCCTTGTTGTTCTTTGGCGCGCATCGCTCGCGCCGCGAGTTCGGTATCGCGCTGGCATGCCTGGTAGCTTCAGATGTGGCGCTGACCAAGCTGGTCTACGGCTTCCCGTTCACCTGGGACTATCTGGTGACCTGGGCATGGTATGGAGCCATCTTGGGGCTCGGCACTTGCCTGCGCCCTAATCCGAAGCCGCTTCGGGTGATTTCGGCGGCGCTCGTCAGTTCGGTCTCGTTTTTCCTGCTGAGCAACTTCACCTACTGGGCATGCTGGAAGCCATTTCCGATGAACCTGAAAGGGCTGGAAATGGCCTATGTGGCTGGCCTTCCATTTTTCCGCCGGGCCTTCGAGGGTGATCTGCTGTTTACCGTTGCCATGTTCGCCGCTCCCCTGACCCTGGAGGCGCTCGCGGCCCTGTTCCACCCCGCCGAAGATCACACCGCGGCGGCCTAGTTCTCCCACGCGTCGGCGGGAGTTCTTGCATCACGCGGAATTTTCGGGGCGACCCGGGTGCAAGCGGTTGGCCCGCAGGCGGGAGCCGATGAGCCAAACTAGGGTGGCGGCGGTGATCAGCAACAGGAGCATGAAGGGTTTGCGCAAAAGGCCGCCCATGAGATGCACGGCCTCAGGTCCGAACTGAATCGTCAGTAGGGCAAGCAGCGAAAACCGGATCACGCGCCCGAAGAAGATCGCCAGCAGGTAGCGAGTCAGTCCCATCTCAGACATGGCCGCGGCCAGGGCAAACAATTTGAACGGCGTGGGCGGGGGCAAGATCGCGGGCAACATCAAACTCCAGAACGGATGCTGGTCGAAGGCGGAATGCATCTTTTCAAAGCGCTCGGGCGGCATGTGTTTGCGAAGAAGTTCCTCTCCACCCTCGTAGCCGATCACGTACACGACCAGGCTTCCGAGCGTCGATCCGGCCGAAGCTAGGAGCACATAGAGAAGGAAACGGGAATGGTTCAGATAGACGTATCCGGCCACGACCGCGTCAACCGGCAGTCCGACAAAGGCGCCATCGATGGCCGCCACTGCCATGATGCCCCAGACGCCCAACGGTTTGAGCAGCGCCCACAGGAAAGCCGTGTAACGGGAAAGGATATGCTTGAGTGTCTTCAAGATTAGGAACTAAAGTCTAAGCCAAAGCCAGATTCGAAAGTAGAGAAAAGCAGAGCGGCCGATTCCTGGGCGGCCTGCCCGCCAGAGCTTCGCCGCTCGACGATGCTCGCTTCGCCGATGCGCGGGCTCGCAGTTAACCCGTGGTGGGAGGACCTTCGCCGTGCTTGGTATCGCCATGGAGCAGATCTAAAGCGTGCGGCAGCAAATCAATGACCGACTCGAGCGACTCCACGGCGGCGCTGGGGCTGCCAGGCAAGTTGAGAATGAGCGACTGGCCACGAACCCCGCAAACCCCGCGGCTGAGAGCGGCAAATGGAGTTTTCTTCGCTCCCTCGAGGCGCATCCGTTCGGCCACTCCTTCGAGCAAGCGCCCGCACACGCGCCGCGTGGCTTCCGGGGTGAAGTCGCGCGCCGCAATCCCGGTTCCTCCGGTCGTCACCACCAGGTGAGACTCCCCCGCGCAACGGACCATGGCTTTCTCGATCGCCGGCTGCTCATCGGGAACGATTTCGCTGCCTACCAGCGAAAACTTCCGCCGGCGAAGAACCTCAGCCACCGCCGGGCCGGAGAGGTCTGCGCGTTCGCCGCGCGCGCAAGAGTCGCTGATGGTAAGAACCGTGGCCGTCCATGCCTTAGGAGTCGAGGAGGACATCCTCTTCTTCCTCCCCTGCCTTTCCCGCGTCCCTTTGGGCCTCGTCCAGGAGCCGCAGGCCCTCCATCAGCAAGCCTTGGGTGTTGAGAGTGGTGGTCTGCTTGGTAGTCTTCCCTTCGAAGTCGATTTGGAAGCTCCCGTCGGTCCAGCGCAACACTTTAAAGACCGCTTGATCCCCGAGGAGGGTGCCATATTGGGCATGGGTCACCTGTCCTTCGCTGAAGTACATCGCGCAGCTTTCTCCCTGGTTGGTCAGAGTCAGAGCACAGCTTTTCCTTCCCATTTCGAGCGATTGCACCAGGTCAATCACGTTCATCTGCGACAGGCTCCCGCGCAGCACACCGTCGGAAGGAGCGGTCTTGGCCATCTTCTCGAGTGCGATCTTGTCAATGATTCGCTTGAATCGTTGGATCGCCTCCCTCAGGAAGAATGGCTTTTCCACGAAATCGTCGATCGCCGGCTCGGGCGTGTTCAGTTTTTCGGTGATGTCGGCCTTGGTAGCCAGCACGATGATGGACGCGGCCGCCGTCTTCGGCCGGCTTCTGAGTTTCTCGACCAACTGACGGCCATCCATCCCCGGCATCCGGTAGTCGGTGACCAACAGGTCGGGAGGATCCTCC